>NZ_BDJK01000006.1 GCF_001950255.1 Carboxydothermus pertinax | reverse complement strand
TATCCAAAGGCCGGGGTATATCTTGACCCAAAAACCGGGCTGCTTGTTGACATCGTCACCTCGGATCCCAATGGGCCACAACCGCCAGACCCGGACTCCCTGCCCGAAAAAAACATGAAACCGCCTATCCTCGGTAATAACGAAACTTTTAGTCTTTTCTCAATACCTGTTTATATAAATGAGCCGTGCGACGAAGAATGGCGGGCCCGCTACGGTACAAATTGGATGTACTGGGCCAACTATGCCGTTGAAGTTGCTGACGACTACCTTTACGAACAATTTGGTATAGATTTCTATTCCGTTGCCCAAAATGTCTGGAATTCCAATAATATAACTCCTGGCGATCTACTGGATGAAGCTAAAATAGAAGTCGGTCTTACCAACGGTGCTGATCTTATGGTAGCTTTTTCCGGACAAACTTACGGAAATACTTTAGGTATAGCGTACATTAACAAACCTGGCTCACTAATCTTTGACAGCGGAAGCAACTGGAATGGAATAATCGTTCGTCACGAAACGGGACATAATTACGGTCTGGCCCAGTGGTCACCCACCGATGGAAATAACCATTGCACGCGGCCAACCTGCTTAATGTACCCCATTCTCTACGGTCCCACCGAAAACACTACCCTCTGTGCAGACCATCGGTCCGAATGGCTTAACAATCGGAATAGATATTAAATTTAAGCAAAAACTTTAAAGAGCGGGGCAGGTCCCGCTCTGTTTTTTTAGGAAAAGAAAGTGCCGGAGGAGGAAGATTATACTTGAAACCTTTTTATAAACTACATAATAAAAACATATTATTATGTGGTATTTTTTTCGCGTTAGCTGGGTTGCTGCTATCGGTTAAGTTTTTTTTTAATGTAAATCAGAAAACCTATCAACCTAACGTTCTGGTAATTATAAACGGCGAAGCCTTAACTACTTCGGAAGTGAATAAGGTTATCAAAAACTACCGGATAGCAGGAAGCCTGGCTGCTAACCGCCTCGACCAAATCCTTTCCGACCTAATAGATGAAAAACTTATTCTGCAGGAAGCCAAGAGGCGAAAGATAGATGCCACAAGGGAAGAAATAGAAGCAAGGCTGAAGCAGCTTAAAAACCATTTGCCGTCATTATACCAGCAAATTTATACACAAATGTCGGAAAAAGAGTATAAAGAGATCCTGAAAAACCGGATTATCATCCAAAAGCTATATACTGAAGTCATCTCATCTCAGAAAAATAAGCCAACTGGAGAGCATGAACCTCTAGAAACTTCGCAAAAAGAAAAAGAAATCTTTGCTAAATGGGTAAAAGAGCTTCGGGAGAAAGCCGACATTACCTTCCTTCAAGAAAACATTCAAAACTTTAAAGAAAGCCTTCGTAAAGAAACTCCAGGGGTTGTCTATTAAACAAGATACTCCGGAGTTAACGAAAATGATATAATGGATGGAGGAGAAAAATGAGGTGAGATAATGAATTTTGCAACAGATTACACTCTTTTGGCAGAAGTTACCCGGGGTGATATCGTCGAAAGTGTCCACTTTGGTTCCATTGCCGTGGTCGATTACACCGGCAAGATTGTAGCCTCTGCCGGAAACCCGGAACTTGTAACTTATCTCAGGTCATCATCTAAGCCAATCCAGGTTTTACCCCTTTTAAGTCAGGATTTGCCTTTTAATTTTTCCGCTAAAGAAATTGCTGTAATGTGCGCTTCCCACAGCGGAACCGTAGAGCATACCCAAACGGTAGCAGGAATTTTACAAAAAATCGGGCTTGACGAAGGTTATCTAAGCTGCGGCACCCATGAGCCTTTCGATCGTCCAACTGCGTTATGGCTTAAACAAGAGGGACTGGAGCCAACGCCCCTTTATAACAACTGTTCGGGCAAACATGCAGGCATGCTAGCCTTAGCCCAAGCTAAAAATTATCCGTTAAAAGGTTACGAAAAGCTTGACCATCCGGTCCAGCAGGAAATTTTAAAGTTTATTGCTGACTTTACCGAAGTTTATCCAAAAAATATTAAGATCGGCATTGACGGCTGTGGGGTGCCGGTTTTTGCCGTACCCCTGAAAAATGGAGCTTTAGCCTTTGCGAAACTCTCACGGCCCGACCTGTTTTCCGGGAAACTAAAAGAAGCGGTAGAAACAGTAGTACACAGCATGAATGCCTATCCGGTAATGGTCGCAGGAACCGGCCGTTTTGATACCGATTTAATGGGAAGTTTTCCCGGTAGGTTTGTGTCCAAAATTGGGGCGGAAGCGGTGCAAATCGTAGGTGTTCTTAACAAAGGTATTGCCGTTGCGGTAAAAGTGGCCGATGGTAACGCCCGGGCCCTGGGTGCTATTACTTTAGAAGCCCTGCGCCAGCTTGGATTTCTAAATGATGAAGAGCTGCAAAAGATAAATGCTCACTACCGTCCGGTAATTAAAAATCACAAAAAAGAAATAGTTGGAGAAATAAAAGCGAATTTTACCTTAACAATCCATTAAAAGCTAAAAGGGGTGGTATCACACCACCCCAATAATATTGATAAGTAAAACCGCCACCGGAACAAAAAGGCCGGTTAATTCCATAATTCCGCCGTAATTATCTCCCGTTAGTCCCCCAAAAAACCGCTGCCAGCGAGCTGCCACCACAAACGCAAAAAGATAAGCCAAAAGCAAAATTATTAAAATTTTAATTAGAGAAAAATTAAAAAACGCCGCTGCTCCCAGGGTAAAAAGTAAGGTTTGCCCCAGGGTAAAGATTAACCCGGCAGTTGAAGCATTATCTTTAAAACCCCGTCCCAAGGAAGAACCCACATAGGGGAAGGAATAAATCACCAGGTAGCCCGTTCCCCGCAGGATAATTTCGGAAACAAGCACCGTAAAGGCCTGCATTTTCGGAGTAAAGGAAGCATAACTTCCGTATTTTAGAATTAAAAACGCTCCAAAAAACGCCACCGCCATCGAGCCTACCCGGGAGTCCTTTAAAATTTCCAGCCTTTTTTCCCGGTCGCGGTTGGAGTAAATTGCATCAAGGCTATCCAGTAACCCATCGATATGCAGGGCTCCCGATAAATAAATTTGCCCGGCTATTATAACTCCGGCCCAGAAAAAGGCCGGAAAGGACCTTCCGAATAATTCAATTATTAAGGCTAAGATACCACCGGTAACTAAACCATAAGCGGGAAGAAAGATAGGAGCCCTGTTAAATTTTTCTTCGGAAAAATTAAGTTTTCCCGGTACCGGAATCCTGGTGAAAAAGGTAAGGCCTAAAAGAAAGGTAGTTAACATTTTAAGCTCACTCCGTTAATGCTGATGGGGAATACCAACCAAGCTCCCCTTGTAATTTTACCACATCACCCACCACAATTACCGCCGGATGCTTGATCCCCGCCGCCAATACCTTTTCTACAATGTCTTCCAGGGTCCCGGTGACAATTTTCTGGCTGGGGGTAGTTCCCCGGTAAATTACCGCCACCGGTGTGGTGGCAGGCAAGTATTTTAAAAGTTCACCTTTTATAAACGGAAGGTTACTTAATCCCATTAAAATGACAAGGGTACCCCCGACCCGGGCAATTTTTCCCCAGTCTACCTCCCGTTCTTCTTTATTTTCCGTTTCATTGCCGGTAACTACCGTAAAACTTGAAGCAATCCGGCGGTGAGTTACCGGAATACCCGCATACGCCGGTACCGCTATCGCCGAAGTAACTCCCGGAACCACCTCAAAGGGAATCCCGGCCCGGGTTAAAGCCAAAGCTTCTTCCCCTCCACGGCCAAAAACAAAAGGATCTCCCCCTTTAAGCCGTACCACCATTTTTCCTTCCCGGGCTTTTTGTATTAAAAGCTCGTTTATCTCCTCCTGATTTAAACTGTGTCGGCCAGGAGCTTTTCCGGCATAGTAAAGTTCAGCAGAAGGATTTACATATTTTAGAAGCTCGGGGCTTATCAGCCGGTCGTAAACAACCACCTGAGCCTCTTTTAAAAGTTTTATCCCTTTTACCGTAATGAGCTCCGGGTCTCCCGGACCCGCCCCTACTAAGTATACCTTGCCGTTCATTGCAAACCTCCTAAGCTTTTTTGACTTTTGTGGCTTTACCCAGATAATGCACTGGAATCTCCGCTTTAAGCTCAATACCCTCTTTTAACGCCACCAGCAGTGAAGTTCCCGGTCCTGCCGATTTTTCCAGGGAAAAGGTAGGGGCTATAACGCTCTCTATTTCAAATCCCTGATTTTTAAGCCACATTAGTTCCGCCCCAACTCCGCCGGACCCACAGGGGATTATTTCCAGTACATCATTATTTTGGCTCAATTCATAAACCAAATGAGGTGTAGCCTGTAGTTCCGGAAATTTTAACACTTCTTCCCCTAACAGAGGTACGCCTACGATATATAAGTCCGAAGTTTCGCAAATCCTGTTTACTAAAAGCTCGTCTCCCAGACCCACCGCCGTAAAACCGGCTCCCGTGGTATTTGTAGTAAAATTCTTTTCACTGCTTCCGGTAATTTCAATGGCAAAAGGCAGGGTTTTTACTTCCGCCAACACCCCCTGATAAATTTCCTTACCAGTAGGTTCCCATTCACACGAAACGGTACAGGAAATTACCTGCGGCCTGGCCTTTACCGCTAAAAGCTCCATCAATACCACCCGAGCCCCGTAACGACCAACGATTTCTCCGGAAGTTTTTACTATATCCCCGGCTTTCGGACCAACCCCACCAATGCTATCGGCAGCAATTACCATCTTTTCCCGGGATAGAGGTACGATGGTTAAATCCCGGTATTTAAATCCGGCCATACTCATCTCTCCGTTTTTCCACGAAGAGCCCGGGCAGTTAAACCGGCCAGCAAAATATTAACAAACGATGCCACCAACAGGGGTACTACCATGGCGGTGAAAAAGGCCATACCAAATTTGGGCATAAGGGCAAAGGAAAGGGGAGCTATGACTCCATTTAATAAGGTAGCCACCACAATACCTACAATAACATTGCGCTTACCTAAAACTCCAAATACCGCAGCAAAAATGGCCATCTCCAGCGCAACTAACAGGTGGAGCGGTAAGGTCAGGGGAAAACCTGCAGTAGCGGCGGAAAGTAAATGTCCTAAAGCAGCCACCAAAGCTCCCAAACCCGGGGACAAATAAAGGGCAGCAAAATAACCGGGTAAACTATCCAAAGCTACGGTTCCGGTAGGACTGGGAACTTTAATAAAGGCGCCAACGGCGCTTAAGGCAATTAAAATTGCTAAAGTAGTAAGGGTTCTGATATTCATTTAAAAAACCTCCTTGAATAAAATATTTTTTAAGGCATTTATCAGCACCCGGTTTTCTTTCCGGGTTTTTACCGCAATCCGCACCGCTTCCCGTTTCAAGCCAAAATTTTGAAGCGGTCTTACAGCTATCCGGTATTTTGCCAGTTCAGAAAGAAGCTGTTCTGAGCTGATACTTTCAGGAAGATAAGCCATTAAAAAATTTGCTTTGGACGGCAAAACCTGAAAGCCAAGACGAAAAAGATTTTGGCTTAAATACTCCCTTTCTTTTTTTACTAAAGTCCTGGTTTTTAACAGATAATCCCTCTGGGCCAAAAGTACCGGCCCTATCTCCGCTGCCAGATTATTTATCTCCCACTCGGGTAAAAATTTTTTAAAATCTTTATAATCCTTTTCCGGTAAGATTAAAGCTCCAAGCCTTAAGCCGGGAATGGCAAAAATTTTGGTAAGGGAAATTAAGATAAAGACATCTTTTAGCTTACCGGAATTTCGCCAAAAGATTTCCCTCTCATCTTCCATAAAATCGGCAAAACTTTCATCTAAAAGAAGCTTTATCCCTTTTTCCTGACATAAAGCAATTAATTTAAATAATTCACTTACGGGCCAGGCAGAGCCATCGGGGTTGTTCGGCCGGCAAATAAACAATAAATCTCCCTTCCGGCCTTTTTGTAAAAGATAAGCCCTGGCATTACTATACCCTTTCTCCTCTAAAGCACAGTCCAGCTTTTCTACCGGTATTCCGCGATTTCTTAGCGTTTTTTCGTAAAGGTTAAAAGTAGGTCCGATAATTAACCCCCGGGAAGGTTTTAGATAAAAAAGTAAATAGTTTAAAAGGGACGAAGCCCCGTTTCCCAGAACTACTTCTTCCTTTTGAAAATACCCGTAAGCTGCCTTTTCTAACTCCCGGTACCGGTAATCGGGATAGGTAGAAATTAACTCCTTTAAGTTTTCCCGCAAAAGTTTAAGAGCGTCTCTGGGTGGACCCAGGGGGTTTAAATTGGCGCTAAAATCGTAACGCGGTAAAACCCCGTATTTTTCGTAAAAAAGTTGCTTATTTCCTCCGTGTTCAAGCATCCTGAACCTCCAAAGTAATTCCCCCATCCACCAGGGTTAATACCCGGCATGTATAGGAAGAAAACTTTTTTCTTAAGATTTCTTCTTTTTCCCGCGACCACGAATTATGAAACCAAAGGCCAATCCCGCTGCCGCTATGGGCCACGTTAACCCCCACCGCTCCCAGTCCTTTACCAACCCTGTAAACCCAGAAAAGTTCCTCTTTAGGCAATATTAACTGGTGGGCAAAAGCATCAATGGTTATCCCCTCCCCAAAAAGATACGAATTATCGGTTTTTAAACCCCAGAACACCATTTTGAGCGCCTGACGCACTTTGGGCTCTTTAAGCCGATTTAGTTCCTTTAAGTCCTCCCGCCGGTTAAAGGCAATCGTATCTACCGCTTTGCCGGTATCAATCCAAAATATTTTATAGTTTTTTGCCGCCGCTATCCGGTACCAAAAACTCCCCCGGCGGTGGTCAACGAGAGAAATTCCCGGAAGAAAGCTCCCATCGGTGGGCTCCACCTGGGTTAAGATTTTTAAAAACTCCCCGCGGTTAATCCTAATTCCACTTAGCTTTAACATCCCAGCCAAACTTCCGGCTAAATCCGCCGTGCTGCTGCCCATGCCCCGGCCTTCGGGAAGATTTCTCGTAACTTTTATGGTAAATTTATGTTTAACCGAAAATTTACTGTAAAATATTTCTACTAACCGCTTGATTTTGGGTCGATCTTCGGGAATTTCAAGTTTTTCGTTAAGAGCAATTTCAACTGTATTCCCTATGTTAACCGGGGCAGTTAATAAAAAATCTTTTCCTCCAATACTTCCCTGAACCAGTTCTCCCGCCGTACCGCAAACATACGCTTTTATTTTCATCCTTTTCTTCCACCTACAAGGGCCTTTACTAAATCGGCCTTACCGTAGAAATTAAGATGTAAAAACGAGGCAAAAATATTGTCTCTTGCCACCCCATCAAAGGCTTCCCGTCCGTTTTTCCGTAAGAGATACGCAGGATTGTCCTGCGGCCCTGAATAAGTGGAATAATGAAATTTATGCCCAGTGAGCTCTTTCTGAAAGTTTTGCCCCAAAAATCCTCCAACGGCTTTTCCCTGGTAATACCCCAGGCCCTGAAGTTTATCGATTAATTTCATTTCCCCGGGTAAAATACCGGTCAAAGGATAAGTTTGCTCCTTAACCTTAACGCCGGAAGTTAAATAAATAAAACCGCCGCATTCCGCATAAACTCTAAGACCACCCTGGATTTTCTTTTTTAAATTCTGGATAAATTTTTGGTTTAAAAATAAGTCCCTGGCAAAAAGCTCGGGATAACCACCCCCCAAAAAAAGTAAGTCTACGGGAGGAAAATCGGAATCGTTTAAGGGACTTACCGCAAAGACTTCGACGTTAGATCTTCTCAAATACTCAATTGCCTCCTGGTAATAAAAATTAAAAGCTTTATCAAAGGCATACGCTACGCGCTTTCCTTTTAAATCGGGGTATTTAATTGCCGGAAGCTTTTTCGGAACAGTTAACTCCGGTAAAGTTGCCAGCAAGTCAGCAAAATTAATTTTTGCCAGCACTTTATCTTTTATTTCTTTAATAATTTCTACGATATTTTGCTCTTCGGTGGCCGGGATAAGGCCTAAATGCCTGGATTTAAGTCTGGAAAGTTCGTTTTGGTAAAACACCCCAAAAACCTTAACCCCCAACGGCTTTAAGGCCGATAAAAGATGTTCCTCATGGTTTTTCCCCGAAACTTTGTTTAAAATAATCCCGGCAATTTTGATATCTTTTTTAAATTTAAGATAACCGTAAACTTGAGCTGCTACGGTGGTACCAAGATTCTGGGCGTCAACCACTAAAATTACCGGAAGATTTAAAAGCTTGGCCAAACGGTAAGTGCTCCCGGAAAACTGTTCGTCCCGGCCATCAAATAAGCCCATTACCCCCTCCACTACCGCTACGTCCGCTGCTTTAGCTTTTTCGTAAAAAAGACGGCGAACCAATCCCGGAGAAGTCAGGATCTCATCGAGGTTATAGGTAGGTTTAGCAAGCGCTAAACGGTGGTAGGTAGGATCCAGGTAATCAGGCCCAGCCTTAAAGGCCTGCACCTTTAAGCCCAAGTGTTTTAAAGCTGCCAATATCCCAACGGTTAGGGTACTCTTGCCTGCTCCGGTAGCGGTACCACTTATTATAAATCCTTTCATCACACCTCACCCCACAAAAAAGAAACCCCTAAAAGTAAAACCATTAAAATTACCGTAAGCCAGAAAAGTTTTAAAGCCCTGTCGATTACCTCCGGAGTTAACGGATTTAGCGGTTCACCTAAATAAGCTCGAAAGCTTTTCTGCCCGTGGTAAATGTTTTCGCCTCCAAGCCTGACCCCAAGACTTCCCGCCAGGACGCTTTCGGGAATTCCGCCGTTGGGGCTCGGGTGTTTTTTAGCATCTCTAAGCCAGGTTTTTATTGCCCTTTTCCAATCATATCTTAAGATAAAGGCTGCTAAAACCATTAAAACTCCCGTCATGCGGGCGGGAAGGTAATTTAAAAGATCATCCAATTTTGCCGCAATTCGCCCGAAATAAAGATACCTTTCACTTTTATAGCCCACCATGCTGTCTAAAGTATTTACAGCCCGGTAAAACCATACTCCAGGAAGCCCTCCAATTAAATACCAGAAGAGGGGAGCCACTACCCCATCGCTGGTATTTTCGGCCAGGCTCTCCAAACTTCCCCTTACCACTTCCGTCACCGGTAATTCCCGGGTATCACGGCTTACAATCATTCCAAGACTTTTTCGGGCTTCTGCAAGGTTACCGTCTTTAAGGTAGTTTTTTATGGTATTAACCGAAACAGCCAAACCGGTCGGGGCTATAGCAAAAAACAGCCCTATCCCCTGAAAAACAACCTGGAAAAGAAAAGGTAGCTTCTGGGTAAAATGCTGGTAGACAAAAGCTATGAAACTTACCGGCAATAAGGTTAGCCCTACCAGTAAACCTCCGCGAACGATTAAAGCGCTCTTGATAGGCTTTTTCGGGTAAAGCTTTTTTTCTATAAAAGCAATGTACCGGCCAATTAAAGCTACCGGGTGATAATTTTGTCCAGGATCCTTAAAGACAATGTCTAGTATTAAGGCAATTAGCACGGTAAGAAAAATTACTTTCATCTCAGATCCCCAAAATCTCGTAAATTTTCTTCAAATTAACGTTTTCCCTGAACACCCGGCCTATTTTGTCATAATTTTCCAGGCGCAGATTTTTTAAAGAAGTCGGGCGATTTTCAAGGTCGCCAAGCCCTTTTTCCCGCCGCAACCGATTTAACAATCGGTGGCGAAAAAGATCGTTATCAAAAATACCATGTAGGTAAGTTCCTAAAACTCTGCCGCAGGCAAATACCAACGGATTTTCCCTATTATCCAATACATCACTTCTTTCCCCTGAAAGAAAAGTTCGACCGTGGTGAATTTCATAGCCGGAGATTTCTTCCCTCTGGAGAAAGAAATAGCCATCGGCCCTGGTAACCCGGGTACTTGTCCGCCGGGTAATTTTATCCCCGCGAAATTCGGTGACAGTATCGAGGATTCCTAAGGCTTTAACTTCCGTTTCCTTGCCCTCCACCAAATCGGGATCCAAAATCTTTTCTCCAAGCATCTGAAGACCCCCGCAAATTCCAATCAGGGGTTTTCCTTTCTTTACATAAGCGTAAAGCTTTTGGTCAAGGCCCCTTTGTTTTAAATAGTTTAAATCGGCTACGGTGTTTTTACTTCCCGGCAATATTACCAGATCAAAATCGTCCCGAAAATCCTGAAGAGTTTTGATGTAAATAAGCTCCACGTCCGGTTCATACTGGAATATTTCAAAATCGGTAAAATTGGAAATCCTGGGGTACCACAACACGCCAATTTTTAAATCTTTCTCCCGGTTACTAACAGTTTCTTCCAAACTTACCGAATCTTCTTCGGGAATTAACAATTCGGGTATATAAGGCATTACCCCCAAAACCGGAACACCGGTTTTTTCTTCCAAAAAAGTCAGGGCAGGCTTTAATAATTCCAGGTCTCCCCGGAATTTATTTAAGATAAAGCCGCACACCCTTTTCCTTTCCTCGGGCTCTAAAAGTTCCATTGTCCCCACCAGGGAAGCAAGAGCTCCTCCCCGGTCAATATCGGCCACTAAAATAACCGGAGCATTGGCTAAAAAAGCGGTTTTCATATTGGCAATGTCGGAAGCTTTTAAATTTACTTCCGCCGGACTTCCAGCACCTTCAATCACAATAAAATCAAATTCTTGCGCTAAAGTTTCGTAAGCTTTTTTTACCGCTTCCCAAACCATACTGCGCCGTTCTAAATGGTAGCTCTTGGCCGAATAGTGACCGACGGGTTTACCCAAAACTATAACCTGGCTCCCTTTATCGGACGAAGGTTTTAATAACACCGGGTTCATTTCTACCCGGGGCTCTAACCCGCAGGCTTCCGCCTGGGCTACCTGGGCTCTACCCATTTCTCCGCCATCCAAAGTTACGTAGGAATTTAGAGCCATATTTTGTGCTTTAAAGGGGGCAACTTTAAAGCCGTCCTGATACAGCACCCGGGCTAAAGCTAAAGTCAGCACCGATTTTCCTACATGGCTGGCGGTTCCCTGAAACATTATCGCCCTGGCCATTAGCTCACCCCCTTGATTTTTACCGGTATTCCCGCCACGGTAAGGTAAACTTCATCACAGTACTTAGCAAAAACTTGGTTGACCAGGCCGGCTACATCCCTAAACTTACGGGCTAACGGGTTATCGGGAACAATTCCCGAGCCTACTTCGTTGGTAACAAAGATAAGCGGAACGGTAATCTTAGGAAATATTTCTACCACTTCATAAGCTTTACCAACCACATCTTCTTCTTTAAGAAGTAAATTGGTAACCCAGAGGGTTAGACAATCGACCAGAACCGCATCTCCCCGGGCTGTTAAAAGAACGTCCCGTAAATTTACCGGCTCCTCCACCGTGGTCCAGTTAGGGGGACGACGGCTTTGATGTTTGGCAATCCGCTCACGCATCTCTTCGTCACCGGCAGTAGCGGTAGCCACATATACCACTTTTTCCCCGAAAGAGGTCGCTAACTTTTCCGCAAAACTACTTTTGCCCGAACGCACCCCACCGGTAATTAACACCTTCACTTTATTTCCCTCCGGTCCTGGATAATTTAATTAAAGCATTAACTATTGCTGCCGCAATGGTACTGCCTCCTTTATAGCCCAGTAAAGTGATATACGGCACATCACAGTTCAGCAAAAGTTCCTTACTTTCTTTTGCTCCCACAAAGCCCACCGGCACTCCCACCACCAGCGCCGGCTCTACCCCGGTCTTTATGAGTTCAATCACCGCTAAAAGAGCAGTCGGGGCATTACCAATTGCTATAACTGCTCCGTCCATTTTATCTTTTAATTCCATCATCGCCTGATACGCCCGAGTAACATTCTTCTCCAAAGCTTTTCTCTTAATTCTTTCCTCCCGGATCAAGCAAACTACCTCGCCGTCATAACCGGTAATTCCAGCCCGGACCATTTCCACATCGGTGATAATCAGATTTTTCTTTGTTAAAGCAACAAGTCCCTGATTGATTGCCGCGGGATGAAAACGAAAATCCTTTCTAATATCCGGGTCACCCGAAGCATGGATGGCCCGTTTAATTACCTGGTCTTCAGGAGTATTGCCAAGTCCCGTTAAGCTTTCAATAATGGCAAAGCTTTTTTGTTCAATCTCTTTTGGATTATTTAAAAATTTATAATTCATCTTCCAACACCGCCGTTAAAAACTCGATAAACTGTTCGTTTTCGCCTAAAGGTTTAAAAACCGTGATTTTTAAATTGGGATACTGGGCTTTTAACTGGTCAATTTCTTCCGGAATATCGTGCACTAAATGAAGACCCTCAAATAGAAAAACCGGGAAAATGGCTATTTCCTGGTATCCTTCCTGATACAACCTTAAAAGCGCTTCCTTTAAATTGGGATTAGCCCTTACCATGAACGCCTCCTCGAGCCGGAAGGGAAAGCGCTCCCTTAACTTTCCTACCACTTCGCGAAATTTCTCCACCGCTTGCGCCACCCGGGAACCGTGAGCCAGCAAAACTACTGCTTTTTCCATTTTTCCGCCTCCAATCTTAAAATTTCTTCCAACCGTTCCAGCGTGGATACTAATTGAGGGTAAAAAACCACCGGACGTTTTATTAAAATTACCGGTAAACTCTGACTTAAAAAGCTTTCTACCTTTTCCCTTTCGCCTCCTAAATCACCGCTTTCTTTGGTCAAAAGCCCGGTCAGGGAATAAAATTTAATTAGCTGAGAAATAAGCTCCCGGCTTCCCGGACCCCAAAAGGAAAGCCGGTCCTCGGGAGGAACTCCTAAATCATCCAAAAGGGTAAAATTATCCTTTAGGGGCAAAACTTTAACTACAGGTTTTTGCCCTAAAACAGCACTTTTTCTGATGATTTCCGGAAGCATTTTTACTCCCACAGTTATTAATGGCCGCTTACCAAGTTGCGGTAGTTCCCTTAAGGCTGCTTCTAAATCAATGGCCTCTATGATAAGGGGATTTTTTATTTCATCCCTGGGGCGCTCAAACCTGATATAGGGTATATTTAATACCTGGGCCGCTCTGATAGCATTTTCACTGGCATTTTTAGCAAAGGGATGGGTAGCATCAATTATTAACTTAATCCCATTTTTCTGAACAAAATCCAGAAGACCGTGAAAATCCAGAACTCCAGCATGTAAAGTTTTTTCATATTTTTTAAACCGCATAAGGCCCAAATTTGATGCCACCGATAAAATAAAAGGTAAACCTTTTCTTTCGAGTAAATCGGCAATTAAACTACTTTCACTGGTGCCTCCCAGCAATAAAATCACCACTTATACCCCCGGGGTGTAATAATAAAGTTTTCATAAAAATAGCTCTGGCTATTACCGATAATTATTACCGTGCGCATATCGGCATCCTCTTCGGTAATTTCCGCTAAAGTTTTTAACTTGATTTCTTCTGCCAATCTTCCGGCCTCCCGGACAATACCAACCGGTGTAGCTGGATTTTTATACTCCAGCAAAATTTCAATGGCTCTCCTGAGCTTCTTCCTCCGGTGACTCTGGGGATTGTACAAGGCGATAGCAAAATCTCCTAAAGCTGCATGCCGGAGCCGCTTCTCGATTACCTCCCAGGGAGTTAAGAGGTCTGATAAGCTTATCAAGCAAAAGTCATGGTTTAAAGGTGATCCCAGCAAGCTTGCTGCTTTTAAAGCAGAAGTAATACCCGGAATAATTGTTAAATTTATTTTCCGGGGGGAAATATTTTTCTCCCTTAAAGCCTCTAATACCACCCCGCTCATTCCATAAACTCCAGCATCACCGCCGGAGATCACCACTACCCGTTCCCCCGAAAGAGCAAGGTTGATAGCTTCTAAAGC
Organism: Carboxydothermus pertinax; assembly: GCF_001950255.1. Lineage (NCBI taxonomy): Bacteria > Bacillati > Bacillota > Clostridia > Thermoanaerobacterales > Thermoanaerobacteraceae > Carboxydothermus > Carboxydothermus pertinax. The sequence continues at coordinate 255,917 of NZ_BDJK01000006.1, read as the reverse complement.
TCGCGCTTGTTCTTCCTTCATACCGTAAGCCACTACTTTTTTCTCACCAATTAAAGATTTAACTAAATCAATATAGGTTTTATAACCAATTATTACCGTACACTGCTGGAGGTAACTTAAGGCTAAAGGAGTCAGTTCTTCCTTTCCTCCCGGTCCTATTCCCACCACCGCAAGGCTTCCGCCAGAGCTACGGTCGTTTGCGGAAAAATTTTCTTGGGCAATATTAAATTCCCCATTCCTGCCGCTTTGATAGCCGCCGCTTCGCATACGTTTCCCACCCCTACTTTTGTTAAAACTTTAGAAGATTGTTGTAAATTTTTTGTATTAATTACTTCCAAAAGTTCCTCCCGCGTAAAAAATTTTGTTTTAAGCCCGTATTTCGCCGCCAGCTCCAGGAGAGCAGTCTCATCTTTTTTAAGTTCGATGCTGGCTATTCCGGCAACACCCTTTAAAGAAACACCACCCTCTTGGAGAGCTTTTAAAACTGCCTTTTCCAGCAGGGCAAACTCTACTCCCCGGCGACAGCCTATACCCACCCAAACCGCCGGAGGATAGAGCTGGTATTCATTGGGTTTTAGAGCAATAAGATACGGCGAAATCAATACTTTAATGCCAGAAAACTCCTCTTCAATTTCTGCCCGGTAAGGATAGGGAAAATCGGAAGGCAAAGAACTGGCAAAAAACTTAACCTCTTCTCCCCGGGCTAAGGCAGCATTTACCCTTTTAAAAACTTCCCGGTCAGCATACCTTAACCCGTATTTTCTGGCCAAAACATCCAAGCCAACTTTTCCCTGAACATCGGTGGCGGTGGTAATTACCGCTTCTCCCCCCAGCTTTTGGGCTAAAAGTTGACAAATTTCATTTGCCCCACCAAAATGCCCGGATAAAACGCTTATAAAATATTTACCCGTTTCATCGGCTACAACTACCGCCGGGTCGGAAAACTTATCTTTGATAAAGGGAGCAATTAAGCGAACCGCAATTCCTAAGGCTCCGATAAAAAGAAAAGCTGTATCGTTGTTCCAGTTTTTTTTAAGACAGTTTTTAATTTCCGCGCTTTTACCGGAAAAGAGAGTAACGTTCCCCCCAAGCTTTAGGGTTAAAAGGCGCCGGGCCAGAGTTTCGCCGGCTGCGGTAAAGTAAAAAATTATTAAATTCTTAATCACTTTCTCTTCTCCCACCATGAGTAAAATCGGGAGCATATAATTTTGAGCGAGTAGGGGGCGGATTTAAAAACTCCCCTACAAAGATAAGGGCGGTTTTGTTTATCTTTTCTTCTTTTACTTTCTGAGCAATATCCGCTAAAGTACCAGTAATAATTTTTTCTTCGGGAAAAGTAGCCTTATAAACTACCGCTACCGGAGTATCAAAAGCTCTTACCCGGGAAATTTCGGCGACAACCTCATCGATTTTATCCACACTTAAAAAGAGCACAAGGGTTGACCCGATTTTAGCCAATGCCTCTAAATTTTCTTTTTCCGGCACCGGAGTTCTCCCGGCAACTCTGCTTAAAATTACCGTCTGGGTACCGTCTGGAACGGTTAATTCGTAACCCAGGCGGGCAGCCGCCCCAAGAAAAGAGCTAACTCCCGGCACCCATTCCAGCTCAACTCCATAGGCTTTTAAAGCTCTTTTTTGTTCCTCTACCGCCCCATAGAGGGCTGGGTCTCCGGTCTGCAAGCGTACGACAACTTTTCCGGCTCGAGCATACTCGACCATTATCTCCACTATTTCTTCTAAAGTTCTGGGCGCCGAGTCAACTTTCACCGCCTCCGGTTTGGCATATTCCAAAAGTCCGGGATTAACCAGGGAGCCTGCATAAACGATTAAATCAGCTTCCTCCAAAAGTTTTTTCCCTTTAACAGTTATTAACTCGGGATCTCCAGGTCCGGCGCCTACTAAATAAACTTTCACCGCTAATTCCCCCTTTTCGCTAAGGCCAGGGAAAAATACCCGGTTTTTTCGGGAAGTTCATTAAAAGAACAGATTTTTTCCTCTTCGGTACCAAGCTCTTTAAAGTAATATCCCTGGATCTTTGCTTCCTTTACCAGCTCTAAAAAGCGGTCGTAATAAGAGGAAAGTTTTAAAAAAACATAGGTAGTTTTGGGCTCAAAAGTAAAATCTTCCGGCAAAGTCGATAGGATTTCTACCTTTTCATCTTCAAAAGCAAGGTTAAAGAAAGACTTAGCGGCTGCCAGTGAAAAGGAATTTATCCCCGGAACTATTTCTATATCCCCTGCAAAACCTAACTGCTTTAGCGCCTCCAATAAATATCCAGCGGTACTGTATAAACCCGGGTCTCCCAGGGTAAAAAAAGAAACTTCTTCCCGGTTTAGATACTCTAAAATTTTTTGGGCAAAGGTGTGCGCCGCTTCCCTTTTTTTCCCCTCGTCTTCCACCATGGGAAAATTAAAAAAGAGAATTTCTTTATCATCTGAAAGAAAACTTTCCACAACTTTAAAAGCCCTTTTTCCGGGAAAAACTAAAACCCGTACCCCTCGCAAAATCTTCATAGCTTTCACCGTAATAAGCTCGGGGTCCCCCGGACCAACACCAACCACGTAAAGTTTAGCCATTATTTTCCTCCTTTTTCCTTCCGGTAAAGATAAATACGGGATTTTGGGCATTTAAGATATGATAGCTTCCGGCTTTTTTAAGCCTGGTAACCGCTATGCTAATCCCGTCAAAATCGGTAAAAGAGCTGTTTTGAAAAAACTCCTGGTAAATAGCTAATGATTCAAGGGTAACTGCCAAACCGGCAAGGACCCCACCATTTTTTAAACAGGCTCCAACCTGCTTTAGTACTTCTCTTAAACTAGAACTTCCACCAATTACAACCAAATCCGGCGGAGGATAGGCGGATAAATCACAGGGTAAGGCCTGGGGAATTAAAACCACATTCCTTACCGAAAATCTTCGTAGATTTTCTTTAATTACGGTAAGCCTCTGGAGGTCTTTTTCAAAAGCATATACTTTACCCCGGGGAAGGCTTAAAGCCAGTTCCACCGTAATGGTGCCCGAGCCTGACCCTACTTCGTAAACCACTTCCTCGCCTTTCAGGTTAAGCTTTTTTAAAAGGACTGCCCGGATTTCTTCTTTGGTATAAGGAGTTCCGGGTAGATAAAAATCTTCATCTTTCAGCAATTAATATCCCCCTCCCTGAAAGCTCCGGAGGTAAATCGGCAAAGGAAAGCTTTACTATTTTTTCTTCCGGATAACTTAAATCATAAAGTAAATAGTAAGAAGCTCCCTCCAGGCCGTGTTTTTGCAAAAGTTGTTTTAGGGAAGAGGTATTGATTTTCTCTCCTAATAAAAATACATGGACCGTAAACTCTTCTTTTAATTTCTCAGGAAGGTTTCTTCCGTGCAAAGAATAAAAAGCAGCCCCATCCCACAATTTTTTCAAGCGGGCAAAAGCTAACTGCACCGAGCTTATCCCCGGTATTACCTCGGTAACAAGTCCTGGATTTTCTCTTTCAATCTTTCTTAATAAACTGTAAAAGCCGGTATCGCCCCGCAAAAGAAGAGCAATGTTAAAACTTCTTGATAAATCTTTCATTTGCTTTAAAACCGCGCCAAATTCACCAAAAGATAGATGTTTTTTATCCGGAGCAAAAGTTTTTAAAAGTTCTTCCGCCCCGGCCACATAATCCGCCTCACTAATTACCCTTTCGCCAATTTTAGTAAGGTACTCGGGACTACCCGGACCGACCCCCACGACTTTTACCCATCCCACGGCCATCCCTCCTCAAGGCGGTCAAAGGTTGTGGCAATAATCGCCCCCGATATATCGGTAAAAGCCACATCCATGGTAAGACCGCTATAATAGCTCTTTAACTTTTCTTTAACCGCCCGGGCAAGTAAAGGCAGGTAATGGTCTTTCCCGGCGCTCTTCAAAATTTCCAGGGCCTGCTCCATATTTTTGGTGGAATAAATTTTATTAATTAACTCCTGACTTTCTCCAAGAGAATATAAAAATAACGCTAAAGCCTCCTTTTGGCCCCGGGCCACCTGGCTGTGAAGGTTTAAAATACCAAGGTAAGTTTTAATAAGTTTTCCCAGGTACCCTATTATTAAAATTTTCTCTACCCCTTCGTTCTCCGAAATCTTCAGCATATCCCCCAGGTAATTTCCCGTTTCCACGATAGCTTCAGCAGGAACATTTAACCTCTTGGCTACTTTTTTACTTTTATTGCCCAAAACAAAAACAAGTCTTTTTAAATCCAAATATAACGCTCTTTTTAGCTGGAGTTGCAGGGACTCGATATAAGCTTCCCGGGAGTAAGGTACGACAATACCCCGGGTACCCAGGATGGAAATACCGCCTTTAATCCCCAAAATCGGATTTAATGTTTGTAACGCAAGCTTCTCCCCTTCGGGCACTTCAATAATCACTTCCAACCCCGTTTCCCTTCCCAAAATTAACGGCTCCAGCGCTTCTTTGATTTGTTGCCGCGGAACCGGATTAATTGCCGCTTCTCCCACCGGTACAGCAAGCCCCGGTTCCGTGACAACTCCCACTCCCCGTCCTCCTTTTATGGCAATCCCCGGGAAGTTTTGCCGGCGTACCCGGGCTATGATTAAAGCCTGATCGGTGACATCCGGATCATCTCCTGCCTCTTTTCTAATGCCGCAAACCGCTTCCGTCGCATTTTTCTCTAAAATTTCCGGGGTTAAAGTAAAAGTTATTCCTGCCGGCGTATTAATGGTAATTGCCTTCATTTTTTCCCCCAGGAGCAAGAAACGGGCTGCTCCCAAAGCCGCTGCCGCGGCTACAGTACCTGTAGTTACCCCGTAACGGGGAGTTTTTACCCGGTTAAGTACTTCCCAGAACTTTTTTTCCTCTTTTACCGGATATTCGTGAGCTAAAAGCCGCCCGCTATCTTTTAAAATTTTACTGCCCCTTAAAAGCCATGGCTCTTCCAGGTTCGCGCTTTCCAAAATCCGGGATTCCAGGAGAATTTCTTCGGGCGGCCCTGAAGCCAAAAGTTTTCCGGCATGTAAAACCGCTACCCTGTCGGCAAAACGGTACGCCAAATCAATTTCATGGGTAGCAGCGACAATCGTAATCCCTTTTTGCCACTGCCGTTCAACAATATTTAAAAAGAGGCGGGTGTTATACCGGTCCAAAAACGCCGTCGGTTCATCTAAAACTAAAAGCTCCGGCTCCATCGCCAAAATTGCTCCCAGGGCGACAAGCTTTTTTTGACCCAGGCTAAGCGAAGCTATCGGCTGGTCTCTCAACTCCCAAATTCCGAGCTCTTTTAAAGTTTCTTCCACCTTTTCCCGCACTTTACTTTCCGAATACCCGAGATTAAAAAGCCCATAAGATATCTCTTCCGCTATCGTACCGGCAAAAAGCTGGGTCTCCGGATCTTGAAACACCACCCCAACTTTTTGCCGAAGTCTTAACAGAAAATCCCTTTTGTACGAAAACTTTTCCCCCCGCCAAAATAGCTCTCCTGCAGTTGGTTTTAAAATCCCGTTTAAGTGGAGAAAAAAAGTGGTTTTTCCGGCGCCATTTTCCCCTAAGACAAAAAGCCGCTCACCTTTTTTAATCTCCAAATTTAAGCCGTCTAAAGCCACATTTCCCGTTGGATATACGTATTTTAATCCTTTTACGGTTAAAAGCTCCTCCAAATAAAAGCACCTCCATAAGTAAAGAGCGCCAGCATAACTACTATACCCACAAATAACAAGGGGTAATTTTGATTTTGATAATCCGGTTGCAAAAAAACTATTTTATCGTTGTATCCCCGGCTTTCTAAAGAAATGGTCATTTGTCCCGCCCGGGCCAATCCTCCTTTAAAAATCCCGGTAGTTAAGAAAGAAAAGGAGTAGATGCCCCGGCGAAAATTCCGGTAGCCCAGCCTTGCTTCCTGGGCTTTAATGATTTCCCCGGCTATTTCGAAGAATATAAAAATAAACCGGTGAATAAAAATAATTATTTCAATTATAAATTGAGGAATACCAAATCTCGAAAGTCCCGCTATTAAATCCAGGAGGGGAGTGGTAAAAATTAAAAAATACAACCCCAGAAGAGAAGTAAGGGCACGACCGCCGGCATTTAAAGCCAAAAACAAATTTTTCCAGTTAACATAAGGAGCTGGCCGGAAGTCAATCATTATCCCGATTAAGCTTGCCAGCAAAAAACCTCCCGGTAAAAGCAAGTACTTAAGATAAATTTGCCCGGGGATTTTTCCCTTTCTCACCAGAAAAAAGCTTACTAACCCCAGGGTAGGGAGTAAGGTAAAAAAAGGATTGGGAGCTGTTAACCCCAGGAATAAAAGCGCAAAGGAAAAAAGAAGTTTATAAACAGGGTCAATTTTCCTTAGCGGACTTTGATAGGCCAACTGTTCCGTTAACATTTTTTCCTTCCTTCTTTCCCTTCAAGTACCCCAGATAAAATCCCACAAACCCGGCGCCCAAAGCCGCCTGCAGGGCAAATAAAAACGACTCTATCTCGCCGCTGGGCGGTTCCCAGACGGGGGAAAACCAGGGCTTATAATTGGGGTCTTGCTTTTCAATCACCCGGGAGGCTAATTCATCGGCGCCGGAAAATTCCCCCTTAACTAAAAACATTGGAACCGCAATTAACGCTATTACCAAAATTAGCAGGATGATATTGGTAAACGTTCTCATTAATGCTCACCCTTTTCTACCCATATTTTGGCATCTTCATAACGGCTCAAGAAATTATAGGTTAAAACCGTTAAAATCCCTTCACTTATAGCTAAAGGAATTTGGGTTAAGGCAAAGATTCCCATAAATTTTAAAGCACTTAAAAAAAGTGAACTTCCCGGAAAGGCTAACGCCAGTTGCCCAGAGGTAATCATATAGGTCGATAAATCCCCGAGCATGGCAGCTAAAAAGATGCTAACATTATTGTTGAATCCAGCTTTTTGGAGACCTTTATAAACCCCGTAAGCTACCAGTGGTCCGGCAACTGCCATGGAGAAAGTATTAGCACCAAGGGTGGTAATGCCACCATGAGCCAAAAGAAGAGCCTGAAAAATCAAAACAATAAAACCTAATACGGTCGTGATAAACGGCCCAAATAAAATTGCGGCCAACCCCGTTCCGGTAGGATGGGAACAACTTCCGGTTACCGATGGCATTTTTAAAGCCGATAAAACAAAGATAAACGCTCCGGCAAAGGCTAACATTAGTTTAGCTCCCGGCCCCCGGTTAGCTTCCTTTTGCAAGCGGATAAAACCTATCACCAGAAAAGGTAAAGTAACAAGATCCCAGAAAATCACCCATTTTACCGGTAAAAACCCTTCCATAATATGCATGGCAAGAACCGGGGTGGGAATTAAAAGAAAAATTAACAAAAACAATAAGCGAAAATTGGTTTTTAACATGCCCTCCACCATCCTTTTTAAAAATTAAAATCCCCTCCTACGCCGGTAGAAGGGGACTTATAACCAAACTCCCGTTCTCCACCTATCCGCGTAGGTTTCGAACCAAACTTTAAGGCAGGTCTCCTGGCTGTAGTTCATTGTTACCCTACCCTTCCCGGTATAAACCAGTGGATATTATAGGGTAACTCCCTACTTACAGTGGCGGGACCGCGCCGTTACCCAAACTCTTGGGCTCGGACTTCCCTTTTAAGCCTTAAAGGCACCTTAAAGTTTGCTATTTAATTTTTAAAAATATTATTAGGGGCTTTCTTAACTTAAGATAATTCGCAAAATTTTTCGTAAATCCTGCTTTGTGAAAATATTTTTATTTAAATTTTTCCAAGATTAATTTTACCGAAGGCTTTTCCTGGCAAAACTTCTGGTAATCATAAATTTTGGCTACTTCTTTTAAAATTTCTTCTCTCTTATTTTTCTCAATTTTGCTTTCCTTTAAGGCTTTACGTAATTCCCCCAAAAATTTCAGGTAATCATCCCAGGCAGGTTCAATTAACCGGGAAAGCTCTTCTTTTAAAAGGCGGGCCGCAAAAGGAGATAACCCAGAGGTCCCCACAGCTATTTCCCAACCTCCCCGGCGCCAAACCGCTGGAACAATAAAATTGGACTCCTCGGGACTGTCGGCTACATTGACCCAAATCCCCAGTCTTTGACAAAGATTAGCTATTCTTTTATTAAGCTCTGAATTATCGGTGGCAGCAAAGACTAACTTGGGGCCGGATAAATCTTCTTCCTGAAATTCCCGCAGATAAAGTTTAATTTGCCCGCTCTGGGCCAGAGCCTTTAATTCCGGAAGAGTTTTCGGGGCAACTACGATAATTTTTGCATCTTCTCTTAAAAGACTTTGCACCTTCCGAAGAGCAACCCTTCCACCCCCTACTACTAATACGAGGGTCCCCGTTAAATTTAAACTAATAGGATACACGGTAAACTCTCCTCACTTCTTTTTAAAGTATCGTAAAAAGATATAGTAGCCAAAAAATCCGGCAACTAAAAATAGTCCAAAGTAATAAGGAAGGTTTTCTTTAAAAGTACGCTTAGTATTTTCCGCAGGAAAGCTAATCGAAATTACCTTTAAACCCGGTTTCATGTAAATACTGTAACCGTCAAAGACAGTTCCTTTCACCACCACTTCCTTTCCCACATAGCTTTGCCAGTTATGTTCGCCAGATAAGACATAATAGGGTGCAGGCTTATTTAAATTGCCGAAATCGGTCACTTTTAATTCGTAATGTTTTCCTTCTAAAGCCGACTCCACAATGCCCTTTACAATAACTTCCCCGCCCAGGACTAATTTATTAAAGCCAAAAAGGAGTAAGAACAGTAGCCCCCAAAATCGCTTCATCCTATCACCTCTAACATAATCTTATCGCATTTGATATTTAAAAAAAACTTCCCGGTTTTGCCGGGAAGTTTACCATTTTTCCCAATGAATCCTTACTTCTTTGAAGCGTATAGTCGTATTGGGAGTTTGCCGGGTATTTAAAACTTCCATAAATTTTCAGATATTTTTAATGAGTCCAATCCCAGATTTCCGCTTTTTCTCCAATTCTTTTTTTAATTGCTGCCAATATGTTATCTCGATGGGGACAGGCAAAACCGATCGGATTCCCTCTCGTTATACAAGATGCCAACACAACCACTTGCGCCCCCCGGTTTACCATCATTTCCGCCCGAGTAACGCTCTTCTTCCCCGGGCAACCGCCGCAGGAAACAAAACCGATCACCTCAACAGGCTCATTGCTAGTGGCAAACACGCCCTTGTTCTCCCGCGCCACGGCAAAGTCAGTATTGCCGGGGCACATATCTTCTGTCTGTTGACAACGAATAATACCTACCTTCATCTGCACTTCCCCCTTGTTTTTTGCTTTAATTTTATCGAAAAATGAATTATAATATAAATATATCTTTTCAATGTTATCAATTGAAAATATCTATGTAAGCCAGGTGTGTGCAGAATGAATTTAAACTATCTAAAAGTCTTTCATACTGTTGCTAAGCACCAAGGGTTTACTAAAGCGGCAGAAGAATTACTGATTAGTCAACCAACCATTTCTGTTCAAATAAAAAATCTGGAACAGGAGCTCGGCTTAGAATTATTTCAAAAATTGGGCCGAAAAGTCTATTTAACCGAAGCCGGGCAAACTCTGTATCGATACACTACAAAAATTTTTAACCAGTTAGAGGAAGCAGAAAATACACTCCGGGATTTAAAGGGATTGGGCAAAGGCCGTTTGTTGGTGGGAGCCAGTACAACTCCCGGCATTTATGTATTACCCGAGATATTAGGACAATATCGCAAGCTCTATCCAGGCATTGAAGTAGTATTAGATATAAGCAACTCCCATGAAATTGAACAAAAGCTACTGCACCATGAGCTGGAAATTGCTTTCTGTGGCGGCGAAGGAATTGTTCATCCTCAAATTGAGGCAAAAACCATAACCCACGATGAATTAGTTATAGTCGTTGCTGAAGATCATCTTCTAGCCCGCAAGTCAGCGGTTACCTTGGACCAAATTTTGACCGAACCCTTTATTTTACGGGAACCTGGATCCAGCACACGAATTGCTTTAGAACAGCGATTACAACAACTGGGCAAAAAAATCAAGGTAGCAATGCAGTTTAGCAGCCTAGAGGCAATTAAACAGGCAGTGGCCGCCAACCTGGGCATTGCCCTATTATCAAGGTTTGTCATCGACCAAGAAGTTTGCGCCGGGCGCCTGCATATACTTAAAATTCCTGAATTAACCATAAGAAGAGAAATTAAACTGCTACGTCATAAAGATAATAAACCCTCAGCCCCGGTTCAGGCCTTTTTGCGCCTGTTACAAGAAAGGCTGACCCCAAAATGTAGCACATAAAAAGACGCCATGGATGAGGTGTCTTGACCGTATAGGACCAATATTTTAGCGCATAACCACATGGCCTTCGGAACAATCCTCATAAAAATTATTTATAATATTTTCCTTCGCTATCCCATTCCATCACTATCCCTTTTAATGGAAAAACCTTTACTATCCAACCTAAACTACCAAAATCAAAAATAAACAATAAAAATAGCTCCAAAAACCACTTTATCCCCTAATCCCTCTAACTAAAAGGTTTTGGGCAAAAAAAACTTCCCGGTTTTGCCGGGAAGTTTACCATTTTTCCCAATGAATCCTTACTTCTTTAAATCGCGTAGTCGTATCGGGTGTTTGGTTGGGATAACCCAAAGCTATTAAGTTTAAAATCCGGTATCCTTCGGGAATTTCTAAAATTTTAGCTATTTCGCGCTCCCGCTCTTCATAAGGATGTACTGCCAGCCAAACACCGCCTAACCCTAGAGCGTGTATAGCAAGGAGAATATTTTCCGTTGCTGCAGACAGGTCCTGAACCCACAATTCCTGCCCAGGACCGGGATATTTTAAAAGCTTAGGGTCAGCAACCACGGCAATAACCGCCGCTGCCTCGGAAAGCATTGCCGCATAAGGATGTTTTTCTTTCATTGCCAGCATTTTTTGCCGGTCGGTTACCACCACAAAATGCCAGGGTTGTTCGTTACCTGCCGAAGGCGCATTCATTCCGGCTTCCAGGATTTTTAAAATTTTCTCCTTTTCCACCGGATGATCAAGAAATTTTCTAATGCTGCGTCTGGTGTTTAAAACTTCCATAAATTTTTCCATCATATCCCCTCCTGGATAATAATCTGGATAATAATTAGGTCTACTTTAAAGTTTAATACTTTTAAACATTGACCGCAACCCTGCCATGGTACCGAACCAGGATTAATTAACTTTTCGAGAAATTTTTAAAATTTCCTTGCCAATTTTTGCACCAAATTGCTATAATGGTAGAAATTAATATTAGATGAGGTGAGTTTAGATGAGCAAGGTAAGTTTACCCAAGTATTACTACAACCTTAAAGCTGATTTACCCGAACTTCCACCCCCGCCTCTTCATCCTGTTACCGGCAAGTCCATCTCGCCAGCGGATTTAGAAGGTCTTTTTCCTAAAAGTTTAATTGAACAGGAGATTTCTACCGAACGTTTCATTGAAATTCCCGAAAAAGTCCGGGAAGCTTACGCCGAGTACCGTCCAACCCCACTTAAAAGGGCTAAAAAGTTAGAAAAGTTTCTAAATACTCCCGCCAAAATTTACTTTAAATATGAAGGTACCAACGCTTCCGGCAGTCACAAGCTTAATACCGCTCTAGCCCAGGCTTATTTCAATATGCTGGATGGAACCGAACAGCTTACCACCGAAACCGGAGCCGGTCAGTGGGGTAGCGCTTTAGCTTATGCTGCCAATTTTTTCGGGCTGAAGTTAACCGTATATATGGTGGGTATAAGCTATGACCAAAAGCCGTACCGGAGGATTTTCATGGAAACTTTCGGTGCCCGGGTGGTAAAAAGCCCAAGCCCGGAAACTGCTGCCGGACGTAAGGTTTTAGAAGCTGACCCTAATTCTCCGGGAAGCCTTGGGATAGCGATCAGCGAAGCGGTAGAAGTAGCTATGAGTGACCCCAAGACCAAGTACGCTCTAGGAAGTGTTTTGGACCACGTCCTTTTACACCAGACGGTAATCGGGCAAGAGGTTTATGAGGAATTATCCCTTTTAGGAGAAAAGCCCGATGTCTTGATTGCCTGCGTGGGTGGTGGCAGTAACTTTGGTGGCTTTACCTTTCCTTTTGTGCGGGAAAAATTAAAAGGTGAAGATATTGAAATAATTGCTGTAGAGCCAAAGGCCTGCCCAACTCTTACCGAAGGGGAATATAAATACGACTTTGGCGATGTTGCCGGACTTACTCCTAAAATGCCGATGTATACTTTAGGCTACGATTTTATCCCACCGGGCATCCATGCGGGAGGACTTCGGTACCACGGCGATTCACCTTTGGTAAGCCTTCTTTACAAAAATAAAATTATTTCAGCTAAAGCTTATCCCCAGTTAAAGGTATTTGAAGCTGGAGTAAACTTTGCCCGTACCGAAGGCATCATCCCGGCACCGGAATCTTCCCACGCTATCGCCGCAGCTATTGATGAAGCAATTAAATGCCGGGAAGAAGGTGTTGCTAAAACTATTGTCTTTAATTTAAGCGGGCACGGCTATTTTGACTTGTCCGCGTATGAAGCCTATCTTGCTGGCAAACTGAAGGATTAAGGAATAATCCCCGGTAAAAACCGGGGATTATTATTTAATGACCGGCTGGCCTCTTTTCATTTCTCCATACCTAACATCCACACTTTTTAGTTTCCTTCCCGTAAATACCGCTTCAACAATAACAGTTTTTGCAGTTTCTTTATTACTATTGGAAGTAAATATAAAGTTACCCAGGCTGTAAAAGATTGGTCTACCTTTATAGATTTCATACCTTTGCACTACATGCGGATGATGGCCCATCACCACATCGGCTCCCGCTTCAACCAGTTTATGGGCAAGTTTTATTTCAGGTGGATTTGGAGTTAAATCCCTTTCCACCCCCCAGTGAACGCTTACCACTAATAGATCGTATTTAGCATCATTTTCATGAATTAATTTTAATACTTTACTTACATTCGGCTCATAAATAGACCAAACTCCCGTTTTTTTGGGGCTTGCCACCCAGGCAGTTGAAGGAATAACCCGGGAAAAAGCAAGAAAACCAATTTTATATCCCTGCCAGGGGATTTCCGTGATATAAACATCTCTTCCTGCTCCTGAGTAGTAAATCCCTTCTTGACGTAAGTAGCCAAGGGTATCATAAAGACTTATTAGCCCATAATCCGCAGAGTGGTTATTAGCAACCGAAACCGCCGTAACTCCTGCCTTTTTCATAGCCTTTAAAAATTCCGGTCGCCCCCGAAAAGTGTATTTTTTCTTTTCGGGCTTTCCCCGAAGAGAAATACAGCTTTCTAAATTGGCAAAAACAAGCTTACCCTGAAAATACTTTTTAACCTTCTGCCAGGGATAATCATAGCCGTATCTTTGGTAGTAATAATTTAAGTTGCCGCCGGCTAAGACATCCCCCAAAAAGACAAGTTTAATTTCCTTTGCCGGAGAAGCTGCACTGGCAAAAGCTTTAGTTAAGGTAATTGCCAGTAAAAAAGTTAAAAAAATAATTTTTACCCTGCGCAAATATCTTCCACCTCAGAATTAAAAATGCTGGAAACCCCTATCCTGCAAGACTACCCCATCTTCAGCTTTTACCCTTCCCCGCTCATCATATCCCGTAACCATACCAATTTTAAACAGCGGTAAGTCCAGTTTAAAAAGCTCTTCCTCCTTTTCGGCAGGCACAGTAAACAAAAGTTCATAATCTTCGCCGCCGTGTAAAGCCAAATCCAAAGGTTTTAAGGTAAATTGCTGGCAGAATGTTAAAAGAGCAAAAGACAAAGGTATTTTCTCCCGGTTAATCGTAATTTCAACCCCGGAAGACCGCGCTATTTCCTGAAGTTTTTTCACAAGACCGTCACTTAAATCATTGGTAGAAGTAGCAAATTTTTCACGGCAGAGAAGCTGGCCTAACTCCAATCTGGGTTCGGGTTCCAAGTGCCGGGAAATCAGATATTTTTCCACTTCTTCCGGCAATAAACCCAATTTTTCCTTTAAAAGCAAATAAAGCCCTGCCGCGCTATCTCCGAGATAACCGGAGACATATACCCCATCCCCGGGTTTTGCTCCGCTTCGGGTTAAAACTCCTTCTTCTAAGGCTTCCCCCAGGACCGTGACCGCCACCATTATTTCGCTGCCAGCTCCGGTAGTATCGCCACCAATTAAAGTAACCCCATACTCTTTAGCCATACTTTTTAATCCCTGGTAAAAGCCTTCAACAAAATTAACTTCAGTGGTTTTGGGCAAAGCCAGGCTCACCAGACAAAAGCGAGGTATACCTCCCATTGCCGCAATGTCGCTTAAATTTACCGCTAAAGCCTTTTTCCCCAATATTTCCGGCTTCGTGTAATTTCGCTTAAAATGGACGTTTTCCACCAATAAGTCAGTGGTAACAAGGAGCTTTCCCTTAATTTCAACTACCGCTGCATCATCCCCGATTCCCAAAATAACCCCGGAAGATACTTCAGTAGCTTTCTGGGCAATAGCTATAATCCCTTCTTCCCCAATCTTTGTAACTTCCATTTTTCTCACCGTAACACTTGAACTTTTTCCGTAGTTAACTTCAAAAACTCTTCTTTAGTTAAATTATAAAGAGAATCTACAAAATTTACCAGAAAACTCCCGGGACCGGCACTTATTTTCCGGGCTTTTTCGGAAGCCGCTCCGTAAAAAGCTAAAGCCGCTAAGGCCGCAAGAGCCGGTTCATCAGTTACCCCAACAAAAGCACCAATTAATGAGGTTAGAGCACACCCGGTTCCGGTAACTTTTTGAAGCATTATATCCCCGGTACTGTTTAAATACAATTCTCCTTCAGCAATAACGTAATCTACCGGCCCAGTTGCTACCAGAACAGTTTTGTAGCGTTTAGCCACTTCTGTAAGATTTTCGGCTGCAAAATCGGAAGTTTGACTGTCCACCCCTTTTACCTGAGAAGAGTTTCCCGCCAAAAAACTTATCTCTCCGTAATTGCCCCGAATCAAAGTAAAATTGCCGGTAGCTAACAGTTCAAATACCGTATCATTACGATAATTAGTTGCTCCCAAACCCACCGGGTCTAACAGCAAAGGCTTTTGATATTTATTGGCTAAATAAACTGCTTTCTTAAAATACTCAACCTGACGGGAGTGAAGGGTTCCGATATTTATGACTACTGCATTAGCAATTTTGACTAAATCGTCAGCTTCTTCTATCCCCTCCGACATGATCGGCGAAGCCCCGGCCGCTAAAAGTACGTTTGCGGTAAAATTAGTCACCACATTATTGGTTAAATTTACCACCAGAGGAGATAAGCCCAGGGCCTTCTCCCGGATTTCCCATAACGTTTCAAGCATTTTTTCCTCCCCTTTCATTCATAATTTTCATGGCACAAAGTTCCCCGCACATGGAACAGCTCTTTATGTCTTGAGAGCCGCGCTCTATTCGCATTTTCCTGGCCCGTTCGGGATTTATTGCCAGTTCAAACTGCCGTTCCCAGTTTAACTCTTTTCGAGCTACACTCATGTCATAATCCCAGTTCCATGCTTCCCGGTTCCCCCGGGCCAAATCGGCTGCATGAGCGGCAATTTTTAAGGCAATTACCCCTTCTTCTACATCTTCCACCGTGGGCAATCCTAAATGCTCCGCTGGAGTAACACAACAGAGGAAATCCGCCCCAAAGTACGCAGCCCAGGCGCCACCAATCGCCGCAGTAATATGGTCGTATCCCGGAGCAATGTCGGTAACCAGTGGCCCTAATACATAAAAGGGAGCATTAGCGCAAAGCCGCTTCATAAGTTTAACATTCATTTCAATTTGATTGATGGGCACATGCCCGGGGCCTTCCACCATTACCTGGACGCCTTGATTTTGGGCATACTTAACCAGTTCACCGAGCTTCATTAATTCCATAATTTGTAACTGGTCAGTAGCATCCGCAATACTTCCCGGTCTTAAACCGTCCCCCAGGCTTATGGTAACGTCGTATTTCCGGCAAATAGCTAAAAGCCGATCGAACTGTTCATACAAAGGATTTTCTCTTCCGTTTTTTTCCATCCAGGCAATGGTTAAAGAACCACCGCGACTAACCACCTCCGTTACCCTGGGAAACCGGTCAAGAACTTTAAGGATTTCCCGGGTCACCCCCACATGCACCGTCATAAAGTCAACTCCGTCAACTGCTTGTCTTTCGATAACGTCAAACAGCAGTTCCGGATCCAAACGACTTATATCACCGTATTTATTTAGCGTTTCAGCTGCCGCCTGATATAAAGGTACGGTCCCTACCGGCACCGAACTTTCTTTTATAATCGCCCTTCTAATTTCATCAAGATTTCCGCCGGTACTTAAGTCCATTACTGCATCGGCTCCCGCTTTAATAGCCACCTTTAATTTTTTTAGTTCATCTTCATAAAAACAGCGGTTTTCCGAAGTCCCAAGGTTAGCATTAACTTTTACTTTTAGTCCGGCCCCAATACCTTTAGGCTGTAAATTTTGGTGATTAACATTAGCTGGTATTACCACTTCCCCCAGAGCTACCTTTTGCCGGATTTCTTCCGGCGATTTTCCTTCCTCCCTAGCCACTATTTCCATTTCCCTGGTAATAACTCCCTCTTTTGCTTTTAAAAGTTGAGTCATTATCCTTCACTCCTTTGCTTTAACTATTGTTTCCCGTAATTCATAAACTGCCCGAGCCGGGTTTTCTGCTCCAAATACAGCCGAAATTACCGCAATCCCATCGGCCCCGGCACGAATAATCTCAGAAACCTTTTCTTGATCAATACCCCCAATAGCTATTACCGAAGTATTGGGAAACTCCTCTTTAAGCTTCTGAATCACTTCTACCCCACAGGGCGGTGCGGCATCTTCCTTGGTGGGCGTGGGAAAAATTGGCCCAAGCCCAAGATAATCGGCTCCTGCCTTTATTCCTAAAACCCCTTCTTCATAATTGGTAGCCGAAAGCCCGATAATTTTTCCGGGAAAATGCTTTCTTGCCACCTCCAGGGGTAAATCCTCCTGTCCCAGATGTAGCCCATCGGCATTTAAAGCAATCCCCAGATCCAGCCGGTCGTTTACAAAAAACGAAACCCCATATTTGGCACAAAGCTCTTTCAGCCTTAACCCCTCCCGGTACATTTCGGCTCCCTTTTTTCCTTTTGCCCGGTACTGGAAAGCTGTCACTCCATTTTTCAGGCAATCTTCGACCACCCTCCAGAACTTTTCTTCGTTAAGGTAAACATCATCGGTAAGTACGTATAAGGTTAAATCCACCGAAGGCTTAATTAAGGTTAAAACTTCTTTTTCCAGCTCATAAAGTAAAAACCTTGCTTTCTTGGCATTAAGGACAATTGCAGCATCTAACAGCTTCCCAAATTCTTCTAAAACCCTCAGGCTTTCCTGAGCTCTTTTGGCGTTAGCTAACACCACCTCCCGCAAATTATTCCTCGCCATCTCCTCTGAGCTTAGTTCCTGTCCCGGGTCGTTTTGAGCATCCCGATACCACAAGGGATTTCCAGCAAGACTTTTTTCTATTTCTTTGATAAAATGGCGCAAATGTTTAAATTCCTCAAATAATTTCCTGCTCACCAAACCAAAGCGAGCTACTTCCTCTAACACCCGGATTCCTTCCCGGGCCCGGTTTAAATTAACATCAATAATCCGGTAAATTTCCATCGAATACCTCCCCAAAAAAAGCCAACCTCTCCCAGAAGATGGAAGAGGTTGGCTGTAACTTATCATTATTTCCTCTCCCTCCGCTGGCATTACCCAGAGCAGGTTCAAAGGGTAGGCTTCTTCAGCGCGAAGCCTTCTCAGCCGGGCTCATCCGGCACCCCCGAGGGTTTTTAGTTAACTTAAATTTAAACTAATATTTCCCTGTAGTCAAGTACTTTTATAAATTACCACTAAAAAGTGAATTTAAGCAATTCGCCTCTTTATTTTTACATTTAAGCCTTTTTTTACCTAAATAGAGTTTTATTTTTTTAAAATTAAAAAAAAGAATTTAAAGGAGGGTTTTTCATGACAGAATTAACGGAAGAGTTAAAAATGATTAAAGAAAGTAAGATTTTTTATCCTAATCCGGAAAAAGTAAAAAAATCGGTAGCGGGCAGTATTGAAAAATTCAACGAACTTTTAAAACTATCCTGGGATAACCCGGAAAAGTTCTGGAATGACGTGGCGCGTGAACTGTGGTGGCTTCATCCCTGGGAAAAAACTTTTGAGGGGGCTCTTCCTAATTTTCGTTACTTTATTGGGGGCATCACCAATCCGGCCTATAATATGTTAGATCGCCATTTAGAAAAAGGAGCCAACAACAAACTGGCCCTTATCTGGGAAGGTGAAAATTACGAAACAAAATTTTATACTTACCGCATGCTCTGGGCCGAAGTTAACCGTTTTGCCAACGTCTTAAAAAGCTTTGGCCTTAAAAAAGGCGACCGGGTGGCTATTTATCTTCCAAATCTAGCCGAAACGGTCATTGCCGTTTTAGCCTGCTACCGCACCGGCATTATTTTCAATACCGTTTTTTCCGGATTTTCCGAACAGGCCTTACGGGACCGGCTCATTCATTATGAGCCGCAGGTCTTAATTACCGCCGATGGTGGCTATCGCCGCGGTAAAGAAATACCCTTAAAACCCAAAGCTGATCAGGCTATCGAAGGAATCAACAGTATCCAAAAAGTAGTGGTAGTTAAAAGAACTAACACACCGGTTAAGATGGTTCCGGGCAGGGATTACTGGTGGGATGAATTAATGCAAAAAGCCCCAATAGACTGTCCACCGGAACCCATCGAAGCTAACGAACCGGGTCTGGTATTTTACACCAGCGGCACCACCGGAAAACCTAAAGGTGTGGTTCATTCCGGTGTTGCTTTTACGGTAAATAATTATATTTACGCCAAATATCACTTAGACCTGCACCCCGAAGATATTTTATGGTGCACGGCAGACATCGGCTGGCTTACAATGCATATCTGGGGTATTGTCGGAGCTCTTGCCAACGGTATTACTACCATTTTTTACGAAGGAGCTATCGACTACCCTAAACCCGATCGTTTTTATCAGATAATCCATAAATACCGGGTAAATAAATTATTTACCGCACCAACCGCCGTACGAATGCTAATGCGTTACGGCGAACGGTATATGGAACCCTACGACCTTTCCTGCTTGGATGTGATTTGCACGGTGGGAGAGCCGCTTAATCCCGAAGCCTGGTACTGGATGTATGAAAATTTAGGTAAAGAAAAAATTTACATTAATAATACCTGGGGGCAAACGGAAACGGCCGGCACCCCCTTAGCAGGAGCTGCCTGGATTACCCCGATGAAACCGGGCTCCTGCGGTATTCAGTTCTTAGGGGCAAAGTTAGAAGTAGTTGACGAAGAAGGAAATCCGGTACCTCCGGAAACCCCCGGTAATTTAATTATGACAAGACCAATTCCTATGCTGGTACGTACCCTCTGGAAGGAACACGATCTTTATCTTAAAAGCTATTTCCGGCAAGTACCCGGGGCTTATTTTACCAACGACGGTGCAGTTAAAGATAAAGATGGTCATTTCTGGGTTACCGGTCGGATTGATGATGTAATAAACGTTGCCGGTCACCGCCTCAGTACCATGGAAATGGAAAGTGCCATCATTGAAGTGGAAGGAGTTGCCGAAGTGGCAGTGGTAGGTGCTCCCGATGAAATCAAGGGGTTAGTTCCGATTGCCTTCGTAACACTGCGTCAAGGATATGAAGTAACGCAGGAATCAGAAGAAAAAATTAGAAAAATAGCAGTTGAGAAAATCGGTAAGATTGCTGAACCGGCGAAAATCTATTTTACTCCCGTGATGCCTAAAACCGCCAGCGGCAAAATTATGCGCCGGTTGTTAAAAGAATTGGTAACAAAAGGTGAAGTAAAAGGTGATGTTACGAGCTTAGAAGATGTAACTACTTTAGAAAAAATAAAAGAAATAATTACAGAGCGGTAACTTTGCCGCTCTTTTTTAGTAAAAATATTTTAAAAAATTAGCAGGTAATTTGTCTTAATTTTTAGAATATATTAATCAGGGGTGACATTTATGCAAATAAAGCAAATAATGACTACCAAGCTTATTGCCATTGAGCCTGACGGTACATTGCGGGAAGCTACTTACCTTATGCGTCTTAACAAAATTGATGCTTTACCGGTGGTTGACCAAAGTAACAAACTTTTAGGGTTAATAACTAAAAGTCATGTGCTTGATGCTTTCCTTAATAACCTTTCTCCGGATACACCGGTAAAAAAACTGATGATTACTGAACTTTTTACCTTTACCCCGGAAGAAGACGCCGATAAAACCTGGGAAGTACCGGTTGGGAGAGTACCCGTAGTAGATAGTGATGGTAAAATTATCGGTATTGTCACCCGTACTGATTTAATTCGCAGTTATTATAAAGAATTAAAAAGGCTAAATTCATTATTAAACGAACGCCTCGAAAACTACCGGGAAGCCTTAAAGCACCTGCGGGAAAGTCAATACCAGCAACCAATAGTTTATAAAAGCGCTGCCATGGAGCACGTGGTAGAACTAGCCCGCCGCGTTGCGGATATTGATGCGACAGTGCTAATACTGGGAGAATCCGGTTCCGGTAAAGAAGTAATTGCCTCCCTCATCCACCAGGAAAGCAGGCGCCGTACGGAAAATTTCATTAAAATAAACTGTTCCGCCATACCGGACAACCTCCTGGAATCAGAACTTTTTGGCTACGAGCAGGGAGCTTTTTCCGGCGCCAATAAAAACGGAAAACCCGGCCTCTTTGAACTGGCCAACCACGGGACAATTTTCTTAGATGAAATTGGTGACCTTCCCCTACAGCTTCAAGCCAAGCTTTTAAGGGTTTTACAGGACAAGGAAATTTACCGTCTTGGAAGTACGACTCCGAGAAAATTAGATGTAAGAATTATAGCCGCTACCAATAGAGACCTCAGCCAAATGGTAAAAAACAAAACCTTTCGCGAAGACCTCTACTATCGTTTAAATGTAATTCCCATCGTGATTCCGCCCCTGCGGGAGCGTCCTGAAGATATCCCGGCTTTAATTCACTATTTTTTGGAGGTATTTAACAAAAAACACGGTTTTAAAAAACTTTTCGCCCCGGAACTGGTTGATTTTTTGACCGAAAAGCCCTGGCCCGGAAATGTCCGGGAGCTCAGTAACACTGTGGAGCGTCTTGTCATTGTTTCAACGGGTAAGATCGTTACTTTAGAAGATTACCAAAATCTGTTTACCACAGTTAAAATAAAAGAAAATCCGGAAGATTTATCCCTAGCCAAAAAACTCAATACCGTGGAAAAAAGTCTTATTTTAAAAGCTTTAGAAACCCACGGTTCAACCCGCAAAGCCGCAAAGGCTTTAGGAATAAGTCAGGCTTCCTTTATTAGAAAAGCCCGCAAACACGGCATTAAAACCGGCTTTTAGTGCTTCAATAGTGAAGCATCGCTGCAAAAATAATTCGGGTAGATCTTAGCTAGCTGCTTCAAAAGTGAAGCAGCTATTTTTATGGTTTTAACTTTTTTGTTGGCATGAAGTTTGCTTTCTTAATTTTTAGAAAATTCTTAAAAAGGAGGTGAAAAATTGTTTATCCCGGAGGAACGCCATTTAAAGGAAAGCTTTATTGCCCGTTTTATGGCTCGCTGGCACTTTAAAAGCTTTGAGGAGTTAATTAAAGCAGCATTTAGCTATCCAGACTGGTTTTATTCGGAAATGGCCAAACAACTGGACTTAACTTTTTTCACTCCCTACGAAAAAATAGAAGATTTAAGCCAGGGCTGGCACTATCCAAAATATTTTACTAATGCCAGCTTTAACATCGCCTACGACGCGGTTGTTAAAAAAGCCCTCGCAAACGGTGAAAAACTTGCAATTATTGCCGAAAAAGAAAATTCTACCGTCGAAACCCTGACCTATCAACAATTTTACCGGGAAATCCAAAAGGCAGCAACGGTCCTTGTAAATCTTGACATTTCTTTGGGCGATAGGGTTGCGATTTACCTTCCGATGATTAAAGAAGCACCAGTCTTTTTGCTAGCTTTAGCCTATATCGGAGCTGTGGCCGTACCGGTTTTTTCCGGGTACGGCGTGGAAGCGGTCCGGGAAAGGGTTACCCTTTCCGGGGCTAAACTGTTAATCACCGCTGACGGCTTTTCCCGCCGGGGCCAGGAAGTTTCTCTTTTAAAAACAGCCCTTGAGGCAGTTAAAGACCTTAACACTGCTATTCTTACGGTTTCAAATTTCAATACCCAAAAGCTTCCTTATTCCCGGGAAAAGCTTTATTGGTACAACGACCTGAAAGAAAAATTTACGCAAGAAGTTTCCCTGGCAGATACCAAAACCGAAGATCCCCTTTTAATCATCTATACCTCCGGAACGACCGGAAAACCCAAGGGAACCCTTCATACCCATATTGGCTTTCCGGTAAAAAACGCTATTGATATGCTCTTTGCCTTTGATATTGGTCCCCAGGACAGAGTTTTTTGGATAACCGATTTAGGCTGGATGATGGGGCCCTGGTTAATTTACGGAACTTTATTGATTGGTGGCACAGTAATTCTTTATGAAGGCTCTCCCGATTATCCGAACCGCACCCGGCTATGGGAACTTATTGAAAAGCATCAAATTACTGTTTTAGGCCTTTCTCCAACTTTAATCCGACATCTCATGACTTTTCCCGATGCCGAACCGGCAAACTTCAACCTTAAAAGCCTTAGAATTTTAGGTTCCACCGGTGAACCCTGGACCGAGGAAGCCTGGCAGTGGTTTTTTGCAAAAGTAGGAAAAGGTAAACTTCCCATCATCAATTATTCCGGAGGTACGGAGATATCCGGAGGAATATTAGCTTCCTACCCCATCCACCCAATTCCTCCTTGTGCTTTTACCGGGGTTTTACCGGGAATTAATGCTGACGTGGTCGATGAAAAGGGAAAACCGGTAAGAAACCGGGTGGGAGAACTGGTAATTAAAGGGCCCTGGAACGGTATTACCCGGGGATTTTTTAAGGAACCGGAGCGTTTTGAAAAAACCTATTTTTCCCGCTTTGGCCAGGACCTCTGGGCTCATGGCGACTGGGCCAAAATTGATGAAAACGGCTACTGGTACATCCTGGGAAGGTCCGATGACACCATAAAAGTTGCGGGAAAACGTCTGGGACCGGCAGAAGTGGAAAATATCGTCAACGCTCTCCCCGAAATAGCCGAATCGGCAGCCTTTGGAGTGCCCCATCCAATTAAGGGAGAGGTATTAGTAGTAGTTGCCGTTCCAAGTAAAAAGGATATTGCCAAAGAGGAACTTATCCAAAAAATCAAAAACCAAATCGCGACCAAACTTTCTAAAGCTCTGTCTCCCGAAGACGTATTAATCATCAAAGCCCTGCCTAAAACCAGAAACGGCAAAATATTGCGACGCCTAATCCGGGAAAGTTATTTAGGAGATGTAAATAGTGATACTTCTTCTTTAGAAAACCCCAGTGCCTTGAAAGAAATTAGTAAAGAAAGGAGGGAGTGAGGTGAATTTTGAGCTTTCCGAAGAACATAAACTACTCCAGACCACCGTAAGGAAGTTTGCCGAGGAAGTTTTAAAACCCAAAGTCCGGGAAATAGACAAAAACGGCAAAATTCCAGGTGAAATCTGGTGGCAACTGGGGGAACTGGGGCTTATGGGGCTCCCTATTCCGGAAAAGTATGGAGGCATTGGTTCCGATTATTTAAGTTTTGCCATTGCTGTAGAAGAGTTAGCAAGGGTTTGCCCTTCCCTGGCCCTTTCCTATTCGGCCCATATCTCCCTGGGAGCAATGCCAATTTTACTTTTTGGAACAGAAGAACAAAAAGAAACTTATCTGCCTCCATTAACTCTTGGTAAATACTTAGGAGCCTTTGGCCTAACTGAACCAAATGCCGGCTCCGATGCCGGTGGAACCCAAACCACCGCCGTTTTGGACGGGGATCATTACGTCATAAACGGCAGCAAAATGTTTATAACCAATGCCAGCTACGCCAAATACGTTACCATTACTGCTGTCACCGAGCGCAGCAAAGGAACCAGGGGAATCTCTGCCTTCATCGTTCCAGTTGGTACCCCCGGCTTTACGATAATTGATAATCTGGAAAAGCTGGGCATGCGAGGTTCCAATACCACCGAACTGGTCTTTGAAAATGTCCGCATTCCCAAAGAAAACCTTTTGGGTAAACCCGGGGAAGGATTTAAACAGTTTCTGCAGGTTTTAAACAACGGGCGAATTGGAATTGCTGCTCTTTCGGTAGGAGTTGCCCAGGGTGCTTTTGAGCAAGCACTGGCCTATGCCAACACCCGAATTCAGTTTAAGAAACCCATATCCTCCAACCAGGCAATTGCTTTCAAACTGGCCGATATGGCCACCAAGATTGAACTGGCCAGAAACCTTACCTATAAAGCCGCCTGGCTTAAAGAAAACAACCGCCCCTTTGCCAAGGAGGCAGCTATGGCCAAACTCTACGCCTCGGAAATTGCCGTGGAAGTAGCCTTGGATGCGGTACAAATCCACGGAGGTTACGGTTACATTACCGAGTATCAGGTAGAAATGTTTTTACGAGACGCCAAGCTTTTAACCATCGGTGAAGGTACGTCAGAAATTCAAAGGCTGGTCATCGCCCGGCAGCTTGGCTGTCCGGTATAAAATTAAAAGGAGGTTTTTCGATGCGTCCAGTTTATATGGTAGCCGGGGGCATTACCAAATTTAAAAAAGCAAACCCCGACAAAGATTTTCGTTACATGGTTAAAGAAGCTTTCGATTATGCTATGAATGACATCCCAAAATTAGACCGCGAACAAATTGATGCCACTGTAGCTTCGTATTTTTCCGACCATTTTACCCGGCAATTAATGGCCGGAATTATGGTCCAGGATTATTTAGGTTTAGTTCCCAAAATGTCCAAAAGAATTGAAGGCGGAGGCGCAACTGGAGGATTATGCTTTCAAACCGCCTGGGAAACTATAGCATCCGGTAGGGCTGAAGTCTGCGTGGCTTACGGCTTTGAAACCATGTCTCACGTTAATACCTGGAAAGGAAACGAATTTATCGCTCATGCTTCAGATACAAATTTTGACTATCCCGTAGGCGGATTTTACACCGGTTACTATGCTTTAATGGCCCGGCGACACATGTACGAATTTGGAACCACCGAACAACAATTAGCTATGGTGTCGGTAAAAAACCATAAAAATGCCATTTATAACCCCTACAGCCAATTTCCAGCGGAATTAACAATTGAAGACGTGTTAAAGTCGGAAATGGTCGCTGACCCCTTAAAGCGACTTGACATTTGCGTGATGTCCGATGGAGCAGCGGTAGCCATCCTGGCTTCGGAAGAAATGGCTTATAAACTCACCGACAAACCGGTTAAAATCACGGGTATTGGTACCGGTACCGATACGATGCGCTTAGCCGACCGACCCTCGGGAAAAGTTATTTTACTGCCCCACGAAAAAGAAGACGATTATAAAGACTTAAAATATCCAGGAGTGCACTCTTTCCGGGGCGGGCGGATGGCAGCCCTGCAGGCGTATAAAATGGCAGGAATAACCGATCCTTTAAAAGAACTGGATTTTGTAGAACTTCATGACGCTTACACTTCCTCGGAAATTCAAACCTATGAAGACCTTGGTCTTTGCAAGTACGGTGAGGGCGGTAAATTTGTAGAAAGCGGTTATGCCGAACTCAACGGGAAAGTACCGGTAAACCCCTCGGGCGGACTTCTGGCTTGCGGCCACCCAGTAGGTGCTACCGGTCTAATGCAAGCGGTCTTTGCCTTCTGGCAGCTTCAGGGAACCATCGGCAAGCATTTTGGTAATGACAAGCTGCAAATTAAAAATGCTAAAAGAGGATTAATTCACAGTCATGCCGGTACTGGCACTTACATTACGGTTTCTATTTTAGAAAGGGGGTTTTAAAATGGCTAATAAAAACTTTAAATTACCGGAAAGCGAACAAACGGGAACAATAGTTTTTAATTTAGACCCCTTGATTATAAAACACCATTATGAAATTGACTATATTCACAGCTATGCCCAGGATACCCCATTTTTTAGAGGTCTGTCCGAAGGAAAACTTCTAAGTACTTACTGCCCTAGCTGTGGTTATAAGTATGGTACTCCCCGGGCCCACTGCATGCATTGCGGTAGCCCTACCGAATGGTTTGAACTACCCAAAGAAGGTTACGTGCATACTTATACTACCTGCTACTTTGGCAGTGAAGAATTTTTAAAGGAAACACCGTTTCATTTGATTTTAGTAGAATGGCCGGACGTTGATACCTTTTTCCTGGGAAGACTGGTGGGTGTAAAACCCGGAGAAATTAAAATTGGCATGAAAGTTAAAGCCAGGTTTAAACGCCTCTCTCAATTTAAACCTACTGATGTTTATTTTGTTCCAGCAGAATAAAAAGGAGGTAGCAATTTTGGGCAAAAAGCTAGACAACTATTTTTTCTAACAAAATTTAACGTAAATCCAAATTTTATCGATATTAGAGCCCAAAAGCTTGCCGACTTAAGTCCCTGTCGGCAAGCTTATCTAAAAAAAGCAATCCTCCATCTTTTAATACTACCGCAAACTAAAGGCGATATCGCAATTCATTTTAATATTTCTCTTACCCTTACTCAAGAAGTGCTACAAGAATTAGTTAAAAGTAAAAAGATAAAAAAAATCGTTTTTAGAAAAAAAATTTACTATCAAGCTTTAAAATAAAAGGGTTTTTGCTTTTTTTGTCGAAATTTAAAACATGGCCCTAAAAGGTGAGAGTAAACCTTAAAAACCCCACAACCCAAACGATAGCCTTTTAGGGCTTTTTTTATTTTTAACCCTGCCAGGGTTGTTGGTCATAGGGTATGTATTTTTCCTCATCCACGGTACCGTTATAAACATAAACAAAGACTTCGTGTTCTTCGTCCATAAGATCAATAGCTTTTGTTAGAATCCTTTGGTACAAGCTACCTTCCCCCTCATAATCGTCAAGCCGGGCTAAAGTCTTTTCTGGTTCATATACTAATTCATAAATCTCCCCTTTAACCCGATCACCCTCCCGCCTAACTACTCCGGGGTACCAGTTAGAAACCTTAAACAAAGAAAAACCATAAATTTCGCCGGGACCTAAAAATTTTTGCCGGGAAAGCAGGAAATTCGCCTTCTGGTTTTGCATAAGCGTACCATACACAAATACTTTCATCCTTTCCCCCCTTAAACGGGTAAATACTTACCTTCTTTATATTTCACCAGCATTTCATCCTCTTTTTGGATCTTTGCCTGGCCGGAAGACAGATCAATTACTTCCCGGAGAAATTTTTCTTCAAGTTCAGGAATAACTCCAAAATACCCGGTAACTTCCTGAAGATACTGCGGCTCCTTTTGCGGCAAGCCCAAGGTAGCCGCAAGTTTTAATACCCGTGACCAATGCTCATAACAAACTGTAACTCTATAAACCGGGATTTTCTTAACAATGATTATAGAAGCATTATTCAAACAAAGCTCAGCAGCTTTGCGGTAAGCTCGAATTAAGCCCCCAGCTCCCAAAAGGATTCCCCCAAAGTACCGGGTTACCACTACACAGACATTGGTTAGTTTTTTTTGCAAAATTGCTTCCAAAACGGGTCGTCCGGCGGTACCGGAAGGCTCACCATCGTCACTCATCCGGGTAATCCTGTTTTCAATACTGAACGCATAAACATTATGGGTAGCATCTTTGTGCTTTTCTTTTATCTCATCGATAAACTCCCTTGCTTCCTCCTCGGAGCTTACTGGTAGCGCCCGACCGATAAATAATGATTTTCTTTCGGTAAACCTTTCTTCTGAAAAAGCCTCAATAGTAATAAATTCCATTTTTCCTCACCGTTTTTTTCTTTCATTATACCAAAAAAATAAAAAACGGGGGCAAGTCTCCTTGCCCAGCCGCTTCGCAAAATCCATTTCAATTTTTCGGTTATAAGTCTTTTGCGCCCCCACTAAATTATTATGTAAGTAAAAACAATTTTATAACCCAAATTTTTTAAAATAATTGTCAAATTCTAAAAATATGAGCTTCGTAAGTTCCACCGCTACTGCCAGTAGCTCCTTAGAAACCCGGTAGTAGTTAAGTTCTCCAGCTTTTTTTCCAACTAAATCATAATAGTCTAGGATTTTGGGGCAAAAAGTTTCTACATCTAAAGTTAAGTACGGCGTAAAAAGAGACGGTAAACTTAAGTTTTTAATTATTTTTTTAATATTATTGCCCACCCAACGCTCAAACTTTTTATGACCATCTAAAAAAGTAGGCTTTAAATGGTGGGGTTCAGTAAAATCTTGTAAAATGTGGACTGCTCGGCCAAAATGCCAGAAAGCTTTTGGGTTTTTTTGTTCTTGAAGTTTTAAAAAACTATTTAGTTCCTGCTGCAACACTTCTCTGGCAGGTATAAAAATAAATAACCCTTTTTTCGTTTGGGGATTAAAATAATGGTTAACATTTTGCCAGCCCTTATCCGCTGCATACATGCCACTGTAAATTAATGGGTAATATTTTTCATAATAAATTGTTTTATAGTTTTCTTCCTGCAATTGCTTTAAAGCTTTATTTAAGACATATCCATGGGTTGGTTCAACATTATCCAAAAACGCTTGCAAAGGTGCAATAATTTTTAAAGCCTTTTCAACCATTACCTTGCCTCCGGTTCGTAATTTATTAATATTTTGGCAAGGTATAGGTTAAATATACAAAAGCTGCGGGTTATCCCGCAGCTTTTTTTACTGTACCGCTTCCAATATTTTTTGCACAAACATCGCTTCCGGTGCTGCCCCTTCAATTTCTACCTTCTCGTTAATTACAGACTTGGGAACACCAAAAACGTTGTACTTATCGCCCAATTCCGGGAATTCGCTCACTTCGATAACTTCAGCCCGAATGTTGGCGTTAGCCTGAGCAAACCGGTTAGCTGCAACTGCAGCCCGTGGGCAGTACGGTCAGGTAGGTGTTACAAAAACCTTAATAGTTACCGGAGAGGTAACTTTAGAAAGTTCAGCTAAAACATTATCCGGAAGTTCCGGCTTACCTCTAGAAAGGTCAATAATCGTCTCAATTACCGTTGAAAACTCATAGCCTGAAGGAATCCCGTAAAAACGAATCCCTACATCCTCATTTGCTTCAAAAACTATGGCAGGAATCTTGTCGATACCGTATTTTTCCACCATTTCTTTTTCGGTAGGATAGGTATGAACTACTAGCTTAATTTTTTCACTGGTAGCCGCTAATTCTTCTAAAAGCTGTTTGGTATGGTCGCAATACTGGCAATCATTAGCCAATACCGGGCTTTTGGTAAAAAAGCGAACGGTCACATCGTTGACCATTTCTTTGGCAAATTTGTCTTTAAGAAACTGTACATCCTTATCCTGTAAAAATGCCACCTTGCTTCACTCCTTTTCTCTTATGTAAGTTTTTGCGAAACTTTTTTATAGTATTTTTATACCTTTACAATGATAATACTTCTTAAAGTAAAATTTGTCAATTGTTTTTTTCTTTTTTTAGTCTATCCTTTTTGGCATAAAAATACTTTGGTAAATATTGAAATAGCCTTCGGAAAAAACCGAAGGCTATTTTGTTTAAACTTGGAAAAATTTTTCCCCCGGAGCATTGCAGATAGCGCAGCGCTCGGGCCTTTTCTTTTCAATATTCCCACAAATTGGACAAATGTAATATTCTCCTTCCACATCTTTACCAGCTTCTAAGGCACTTAAAGCCTCCTGGTAAAGCCGGGCATGAACTTCTTCGGCTTTGGAAGCAAAATTAAAACTTCTAACCGCATTAGTTTCCCCGGAAGATTCAGCTTCTTTAATAAATTCCGGATACATATCGGTAAATTCGTAAGTTTCACCGGCAACCGCAGTTTTCAGGTTCTCTAAAGTAGAGCCAATTTTACCGGCAACTTCCAAGTGTTTTAAAGCATGTATGGTTTCGGCTTCCGCCGCGCTTCTAAAAAGCTTGGCAATATTGGGATAACCTTCCGCTTCCGCCTTTTTCGCAAAAGCTAAGTACTTTCGGTTGGCCTGGGATTCCCCGGCAAAAGCTGCCATTAAATTTTCCAAAGTTTTTTGGTCCATTGCTTCCCCTCCTTTGATTTTTATCTACATTTTACCAGAAATTTATTGTTTTTAAAATATTTTTAAAAAGGAGGGCAATTTATTTATTTTTCCTCCGGAAAGAATTAGCTGGGTAAGTCTTCCAGCTCCCCGCACCTCACCGCTTAAAATATATCCCTTTAATTTGGCTCCATCCATTACAAGTTTTAAGTAGTTTGCTCCCTGTCTTTTTTTTATTACTGTGTAACCTTCATCCCTGCGGGTAATACCTGCTGCAATGGTACTAAACCCAAAAAACTCCAGGGAGTTCATGCTTATGGAACCTTGATACACATAATTTTGTCCGACCATATTCATTGCTGCTATCTTTCCCTGTTCGGCGGCAATTGGCCAGAGTGCATTAACTCTAGGTTTACCATAAGCTATATCATAGGTTTTTGCCACATCTCCCGCAGCCCAGACATCCTCCCAAGGAGTCCTTAAATATTGGTCCACCGGTAGGCCTTCGGCAAATTTCTCCGCCTCAGGTAAAAATTCAACATTAGGAGTTACCCCTTTTCCCACCAAAACCAAATCCGCTTTTAAAGTTTTTCCGCTTAAAAGCTTAACTTCCAAAACTTTATCTTCCCCTAAAAATTCTAAAACATCTTCCTCCAAAAGAATTTTCATTCCTTTTTTTTCTAAATTTTGTTGCACCAACTCCGCCGCTGTTTCATCCAAAACCTGGGACAATATTTGCGGGGATGCTACGACAACGGTAACTTTAATTCCCCGCTTTAACAAACCATAAGCCCCTTTTAAGCTCACCAGCCCTCCACCTATTATTACCGCCTGTTCGGCCTTTTGGGAACAGTCGATGATACTTTTAGCATCTTCTAAGGTCCTTAAGTTAAAAATTCCAGGTAAGTTACTTCCAGGAAGCGAAAGCTTTTTAGCTTTCGCTCCACTGGCAATTAAAAGACGGTCATAAGGGTAAAAGTTTTTTGCCGTAAAAACTTTTTTTTCTCCAAAATCAATTTTTATTACTTTTTCCTGTCTTTTTAGCTTAATCCGGTTTTTTTCGTAAAAATCCCTGGGGCGAATATAAATTTGTTCCTCACCGATATCCCCGGCAATAAAATACGATGTTAAGCAACGGCCATAAACCTCGTATGGCTCATCGGTTAATATCGTAATTTCCCCAGTAGGATCTAATTTTCTTAAGTTTTCCGCCGCAAAAACACCCGCAGCACTATTACCAATAATTAAATATTTCATTAAAGTTAACCCCCTAAAGGTTTAACAAAGCCCGCTTGGTCTTTATGTGCTCAATCATGCCTGCTGCAGCTTTATAAGGATCTGTTTCTACATAAAACTTACCACCAATTAAAGTTTCAGCATCCTGGGTTAAGATTTGGGTAACTTTGGGGCTTCCTAAAACCGGCGGAATAACCCCTAAATGGGTCATAATGCCCATCGCCACCGCCCAGGTTCCAATGCTTAAAGCCTTCTCGTGCTGGTATTCGGGAGCAGAAGCAGCAATGGGCAGGTCTTTAGGACTAACCTTGAGATAATTAGCCACAGCTATTACTAAATCCCCAATCCGGGAGTTATCCACGCAACTTCCCATGTGCAAAACTGGTGGCAGCGGCCCTCCTAAGTCATTGGCAGTACCAATTGCGGTTAAGACTGTTCTTAACCCTTCGCCCGCCAATTCAGCTGCCGCCGGATCCATCAAACCTGCTTTGGCTAAGGCATGAGCAGAACAGCCGGTAGTAACCACCAAAACATTGTTTTTAATTAATTCTTTTACTAACTCAATATGGAACCAGTCATGTTTTACTTTGGCATTATTACAACCTACGGTGGCTACTACCCCCAGAATATTACCCGAGACAATATTATCGATTAAGGGCTTTAAAGGATCAGCTGGATTTAGTTTTGCTAAAGCTTTTACTATTGCTTCCACGCTAAAACCAGCCACTACCTTGGCTTTTTCCCGGGGAATGTAGACTTTGGCAGGATTTCTCTTTTGGAAACTTGCAATAGCCATCCTTACAATTTCTTGAGAAGCCGTATCGGCAGTTTCGCTGTTAAAAGGTACGTGTTCAGCACCAGGGATCTTGACAATAGGCATAGTAGTTACCAGGCGGGTATGATAACAAGCAGCTATTTCCGCTAAAGAGGGCATAATGCACTGGACATCCACTACCATTAAATCCACGGCTCCAGTGACGATAGCTAATTCCTGAGCCAGAAAGTTTGTCGCCAAGGGAACCCCTTGCCGCATCAATACTTCATTGCCGGTACAGCAAATACCGGCAAGATTAATTCCTTTTGCTCCTGCTTTTTTAGCCTCCTCTTCTAATTTTCGACTCCACTCTACAATCTTTTCCGATAAAAGAGGTACGTGGCCATGGACAATAATATTCACATAATCTTCTTTAAGTACTCCTAAGTTAGCTTCGGTCACTACCGGTTGGGGTGTACCAAAAATTATATCCTGTAAGTCAGTGGCCAGCTTAAGTCCCGCAAAACCATCTACTAAACCCAGGCGAAGGGTTTTTAAGATTAAATTTACCGGGTCTGCATCCATGCCCATAGTAGTCTGGTGCAGAGCTTCTCTTATCTCCCGGTCTGGATTTCTTGGTAACACACCAAGCTTTTCCCAGAGTTCCAACCTTTCCTTGGGAGAATTTGCTTTTAGGTAGGTCATCGGAGCAGTACTGGAATTGGCAAAATCAAAATAAATTACCTGACACATTTCTTTGACAATTTCCTGCTCCGTTTTATTAGCGGTAGCTATACCTAAAGTATGAGCCACTTGTTTTAATTTTTCCGCATCCTTAATCCCGTAACTTTCTGCTCCTTCAGCAATCTTTTCTAAAACTTCTAAAACATCATAAGCATGGTCTACATGGGCAGCAGCTCCGGCAGCCACCTGGCGCAGTAAATTTCTTGCCACTATTACTTCAGCTGTTGCTCCACAAATTCCCACTTGCGGCCCTTCCCCAAAGGGGTCGATCCGGCACGGTCCTTGAACGCAATGGCGGCAGCAAAGTCCGGATAAACCAAAACCACACTGGGGCTGTTGCGCTTCGTAGCGGTCAAAAACAGTTACTATCCCTTCTTCCCGGGCTTTTTGGTAAAGCTTGGGAACAGCCTGGTCTACCGATAATTTATTGTTCTCCATCCAATCACTCCCTCACCAAGAAATTTGTTAAGTATTTTTGACGTTCCTTTTTAGCATAAGTAGGAATCTCTGCAAAAGATAGGGCTTTGGTGGGACAAGCTAAAACGCATTGGGGATAACCAATTTCAGCGCAGCGGTCACATTTGGCAGCTTTATGCTGGTTCTTTGTCATAACGCCAAAAGGACAAACCATCACACACATAAAACAGCCAACACACCTTTGGGAGTTTAACACAACTTCTTCGGAAAGTTCGTCTTTGGTTAAAGCTCCACTCATGCAGGCCATAACACAGGGGGCATCTTCGCACTGGCGGCACATTAAAGGAAAATTGGTTGGACCATTTGCTTCCACAAAGATTCGGCGCACTGGCTTTGGTTCTTCAAAAATTGCTGAAAAAAATTGTTTTTCCTTGCTATGGGCGGTAGCGCAAACCAATTCACAGGTTTTACAGCCAAGGCATTTTGTTAAATCCACTAAAATCTCCCGCAAATTATCACCTCCAAAAAAGGTAGTCTTTAAAATAACTCTTTAAAATATATTTCGCAATTTTTCTAGCAATTCCTGCAATTATTTTTCAAAATCTTTAGATTATTTTATTTAAGAAAAAAGGCAGCTAGAAAGCCGCCTTTTAAAAGAATTTTTATTTTTTATCCGCTCGTAAGACTCCCGCTTCTCCGTAATTTTCCGGTTTCATATCGCGAATAATAATTTTCACCGCTTCCGGCGAGCATTTAACCACGTCAACTACGGCTTCAGTAATTCTTCTGACCAGCTCTCGTTTTTGCTCTACAGTTCTTCCCTCTAACATTTCAATTTGAATAAACGGCATTTAAAATTACCTCCTCCAGGGATAGTTCTTACAGCAAGCTTACAGAACCGTCCCATCAGTTATATTTTTTCAATTTTGGCGGCAGAGAACTTGAGCTCCGGCGTTTTGGCCATGGGGTCCCGGGCCGGGTTGGTCACCTGGTTGACCGGACTTTCAAAAAAGTGAAACGAGGTAAATACGGTTCCTACCGGCACTTTATCCGTAATTGCCACTTTAATTTCCACATTACCGCGGCGGGTGGTTACCCTGACCCTATCGCCATCACTTAGCTTTAAAGTTCTGGCATCTTCCGGGTTAATTTCGAGATGATCCTCAGGCACGTGTTCGCCCATCATCGACCTCCGGCTCATTGTCCCAGTATGGTAATGGTAAAGCCGGCGACCGGTAATTAAAGTAAAGGGATACTCATGATCCGGCTTTTCCTCCGGTTCTCTAAAGGGAATCGGGTGGAATAAGCCTTTGCCGCGCACAAATTTGTCGCTGTGAAGGAATTTGGTCCCCGGATGATCAGGTGCCGGACACGGCCACTGTAAACTCTTCTTCTCTAAGCGTTCATACGTAATCCCTGCATAACTGGGAGTAAGGCTGCGCATTTCCTCAAAAATTTCTTCGGCGGATTGGTAGTTCATTGGATAGCCCATCTTGGCAGCCACCAGGGAGATAATCTCCCAATCGGGTTTGGATTCACCAACACAGGGTATTGCTTTTCTTACCCTTTGTACCCGGCGTTCGGTATTGGTAAAGGTACCGTCTTTTTCCGCAAATGTTGCCGCCGGCAATACTACATCCGCATATTTTGCCGTTTCGGTCAGGAAAATGTCCTGCACTACCAGGAAATCTAATTTCTCTAAGGCATGTTCAATATGCCGGGCATCGGGATCCGATAAAACCGGGTTTTCGCCCATGATATACATGGCTTTTATCTTGCCTGATAAGGCACCATCAAACATTTCCCCTAAGGTAAGGCCGGGTTTTTCCGGAAGCTTTACTCCCCAGGCTTTTGAAAACTTTTCATTGGCCTTTGGATCATCAACCCGCTGGTAACCGGTGAAGACATTGGGAAGGCCGCCCATGTCGCAAGCACCCTGAACGTTGTTTTGCCCACGAAGCGGGTTCACCCCGGCACCGTCTTTGCCGATATGGCCGGTAAGCATGGCTAAGTTGGCAACAGCTAAAACCCCGTAAGTACCAAAGCTAAACTGGGTAATTCCCATGGTGTATAAAAGCATCGCTCTGGAAGCTTTAGCATACATTCGGGCCGCTTCCCGGATTTTTTCGGCAGGCACGCCACAGATTTCGGCTACCGCTTCCGGAGAATAATCTTTAACCGTTTCCTTGTAGGAATCAAATCCTTCGGTACGCTCCCGGATGAACTCCTCATTGTAGAGTCCTTCCTCAATAATTACATGAGCCAGCGCGTTTAGTAAGGGTAAGTTTGTCCCCGGCTTTAACTGCAGGTGAAGATCCGCATAGCTCGCCAGTTCAATATTCCGGGGGTCAATAACTATTAATTTAGCCCCTTTCTTTACCGCCTGCTTGATCTTATAACCTGCTACCGGGTGAGACTCGGTGGTATTGGAGCCTATTAAAACAATTAAGTCGGTCTCCATGATGTCTTCAAAGCTGTTCGTCATAGCACCACTGCCAAAAGCGGCGGCAAGACCTGCCACCGAAGGCGAGTGTCAGAGGCGGGCACAATGGTCAATATTGTTTGTACCAATCACCGCCCGGGCAAATTTACTTAAAAGGTAATTATCTTCATTGGTACATTTTGCGGAAGCTAAGATCCCTATAGCGTCACTGCCGTGCTTGGCTTTCACTTCCGCGAGTTTTTCAGCTACCAGCTCTAAAGCCTCATCCCAGGTAGCTTCCACAAACTCGCCGTTTTTCTTAATTAATGGTTTGGTCAGCCGGTCACCGCTGTGGATAAATTTATAGCCAAAGCGGCCTTTAACGCACATAAACCGGCCGTTAACCTCGGAAGTAGGATTAGGGGCAACCCCTACCACTTTATCGTCTTTTACCAGCAAATCAAAGTTACAGCCAACGCCGCAGTAGGGACAGGTGGTTTTTACCCTTTTAACCTCCCAGGGTCTAAATTTCCCCCGGGTGTCTTTGACCGTCAGCGCTCCAGTAGGACATACGGTAACGCAGCTTCCGCAAAAGACGCAATTGGATTCGGCTAAAGTTCCATCATAAGGTGGAGCCACTTTGGTTTTAAAGCCCCGGTTGATAAAATCTATTACTGAATAACCAACAATCTCGTCACAAACCCGTACACACTTACCACAGAGGATGCATTTGTTCATATCCCGAACAATAAATGGGTTATTATCTTCAATGGGGTAAACGTTTTTATCCCCTTGATAACTTCCCCGACGGACTCCATACTCATAAGCATAAGCCGCCAGAGCACATTCTCCCATTTTATCGCAGGTAAGACAATCTTCGGGGTGGTTACTTAAAAGCAGGTCTAAAATTTCTTTCCGGGCATTGATCACCGGCTCCGAATGAGTTAAAACTTCCATTCCCGGCGCTACCGGGGTAACGCAAGAAGCAGCTAAATTCCGCGCTCCCTTAACCTCGACCACACATATCCTGCAAGCTCCGGGTTTAGAAAGCTCCGGGTCGTGGCAGAGGGTTGGAATCTTAAAACCAGCAGTTTGAGCTGCTTCTAAAATCGTCGTGCCTTCAGGCACCGTTACTTTTATACCGTTTATTTTTAAAGTAATGTCTGCCATCCATATCCCCCCTTTAGCCTTTAACTATGGCGCCAAACTTACATTTTTCCATACAGGAACCACATTTAATACACTTTTCCGGATCAATCTTATGGGGCTGTTTTCTTTCGCCAGAAATTGCCCCCACGGGACAGACCCGGGCACAGGCTCCGCAGCCCACGCATTTATCTTCAAGAATCTTATACTGCAAAAGCGCCGAGCAAACCCCCGCCGGACATTTCTTGTCATAAATATGGGCTTCATACTCGTGCCTAAAATAGCGTAAAGTGGAAAGTACCGGGTTAGGAGCCGTTTGCCCTAAACCGCAAAGGCTTGCACTTTTAATGTTGTAGGCCAATTTTTCCAAAGTTTCAAGGTCCCCCGGCTCTCCTTTTCCTTCAGTGATTTTTTGGAGAATTTCTAACATTCTTTTTGTTCCTTCCCGGCAGGGAACGCATTTGCCGCAGGATTCTTTTTGGGTAAAGTTTAAGAAAAATTTGGCTACGTCCACCATACAGGTAGTTTCATCCATAACTACCAAACCGCCAGAACCCATCATGGCACCGGCTTTAATTAATGAGTCATAATCCACCGGTAAGTCCAAGAGTTCTTCCGGCAAGCAGCCCCCGGAAGGTCCTCCAATTTGTACCGCTTTAAACTTCCGGCCACCTTTAATCCCGCCACCAATATCAAAAATTATCTGCCGCATAGTGATACCCATCGGTACTTCTACCAGACCGGTATTATTAACTTTACCGGTCAAGGCAAAGATCTTTGTCCCTTTACTTCCTTCGGTACCCATGGCGGCATACCAGTCGGCGCCGTTTTTAATTATCAGGGGCACGTTAGCAAAGGTTTCCACGTTATTTATATTGGTTGGTTTGCCCCATAGACCTTTCACCGCCGGAAAAGGCGGACGAGGTCTTGGCATTCCTCTATTTCCTTCAATGGAAGTCAAAAGGGCGGTTTCTTCACCGCAAACAAAAGCTCCAGCCCCGGCTTTAATTTTTATCCGGAAATTAAACCCGCTACCAAAGATATTTTCACCCAAATAGCCTTTTTCTTCCGCTTGTTTTATGGCAATTTGCAGGCGCTTAATAGCCAGGGGATATTCAGCCCGTACATAAATATAGCCCTCATCAGCTCCCACCGCATAACCGCAAATGGCCATACCTTCCAAAACCGCGTGAGGGTCCCCTTCCAAAACAGAACGGTCCATAAAGGCGCCGGGGTCACCTTCGTCAGCGTTGCAGACGACGTATTTTTTATCCCCTTTGGCGTCTTTGGTAAACTGCCATTTCATTCCGGTGGGGAAGCCGCCGCCGCCCCGACCTCGTAAGCCCGATTTTTTCACCTCATCAACCACTTCCTGGGACGACATGGTAGTCAAAGCTTTTTTTAGCGCCTCATACCCTCCACTGACCACATAATCTTCAATCCGTTCGGGATTAATATGACCACAATTATGCAGGACCAAGCGCTTTTGCTTGGCATAAAAAGATATTTCGGTATACTTTTCTACTTTTTTTTCCACCTGGGGTTCATGGAATAAGACTTTTTCTACAATTTGCCCACCTAAAAGGTGTTTTTCAATAATTTCCGGTACATCGTC
Source organism: Carboxydothermus pertinax (assembly GCF_001950255.1). Lineage (NCBI taxonomy): Bacteria > Bacillati > Bacillota > Clostridia > Thermoanaerobacterales > Thermoanaerobacteraceae > Carboxydothermus > Carboxydothermus pertinax. Next base: position 217,520 of record NZ_BDJK01000006.1, on the reverse strand, counting down.
TACTTCCACCCGACAGTAAAAAGTCTTATCCGGCTCAATGATTACAATCGGCCCCTGTTCACAAAAACCGTGACAACCGGTGTTGTAAACTTCTATATCGGTTATACCTCTTTGGGCCAATTCTTCCCGAAACTTTTCGGTAACTTTAGGTGAACCGGACGAAATGCAACCCGTCCCCGCACAAATCAAAACCTTTCTCATAAGGCACCCCCTATTCATACTTAGCCAGGATTTCTTTCACTTTATCCGGGGTAAGACGACCGTAGGTGTCGTCATTGACCATAATAACAGGAGCTAAACCACAAGCCCCAATACAAGCCACCGATTCAACGGTAAACCGTAAATCGGGAGTCGTTTCCCCATCGCCAACCCCCAGCTCGTTTTTGATTGCTTCAAAAACTTTAGCCCCACCGCGCACATGGCAGGCGGTACCCAAACAAGCCCGGACAACATTACGCCCCCGGGGTTTTAAGTGAAACTGGGCATAAAAGGTGGCTACTCCATAAACCTTACTAAAGGGGATTTTAAGACTACTGCTTATCTCCTCCATAACATCCTTTGGGAGATAGCCGTAAATCTCCTGAGCTCCCTGTAAAACCGGAATCAGGGCTCCTTTTTGCCCCTGATACTGCACAAGGAGTTCTTTTAGCTTTTCTTTTTTAGGATCGGTAACTTCCTTCCCGCAAGCACAAACCAAGGAACACACCCCCTAATTAGAAATTAGAAGTTAAAGATTAGAAATTGGATTAAACCATTTAATAAAACATTAAAACTAATTAAAAAGCTAAAAATTAGATGTGGAAATTAGAAGTCAGAAAAAACATTAAGAAACTTTTAAAAAAATTTAATATTTATATATATTTAATTTAAACCATTAGCAGTTTAATACAGGCGGCAGTTGATGAGGCGCTCCTCAGTAATAATATAATCCATGGGGATGTCGTGGGGCCCACTAACAATTTTCGGTACAATCTGAAGCTCAAAAGCCAAAGCAACCTTTTTTACCCCAGGTCGAAGTTTGGATAAAAACCGGTCGTAAAAACCAGCCCCGTACCCCAAGCGGTTTCCCTTTAGGTCAAAAGCCACCCCCGGCACCAGTATTAAATCAATTTCCTCCAGGGCTACCACCTGTCTTTTTTCCTCTTTAGGCTCCAAGATGCCATAAGTTCCCTCCATTAAATCCCCAAAATCCCAAAGGTATACCGGCAAAAGCTTTTTTTCCGAAAGGATAGTTACCGGAATTACCACTCTTTTACCGTGCGCCCATAAATCTTTTATAATTTCCCGGGTTCTTACCTCCCCCCGAAAATCCAGGTAAACCATAACCGTTCTGGATTGCTGATAATCTCGAAAAGATTTTAAGAGTTGCAAAATTTTAGCGCTTTTTTCCTCAATTTCTTCTGGCAATTGACCAGCTCTTTTGTTTAATATTTCCTTTCTTAAAAATTTTTTATCATCCATCCCAACATCTTCCTTATTTTCAGACTTTTCAAAACATATAACCTTTTAAGAATTCTCTTTCTTAAGTCATTTTCCTGCTTATTTTTATTTTTTTAAATTTAATTTAACAAAAAACCGGCTTTATAAGGCCGGTTATAAGCTATAAACTTTGCTACCTTTAAAAACCTTTATCCCATTATCGGTGAGAATTTTAATGGCTTTTTCTATCTCTTCGACTCTAAAGACCACTAAAGCATTGTCCGATGCTTTTTCCACAAAGGCATATAAATACTCGATATTAATATTGTGAGGTTCTAGAGTCTTTAAAACTCCAGCAAGCCCCCCGGGATTATCGGGAACCTCTACAGCAATAACATCGGTTAAACTTACCATAAATTGCTCCGCTTTTAAGAGTCTATAGGCTTCATCGGGCTTGTTAACGATAAGCCTTAAAATCCCAAAATCGGTAGTATCGGCAATCGATAAGGCCCGGATATTAATCTTATTTTCCCCTAAAATTTCTGTTACCCGGGCTAATCTTCCTGATTTGTTTTCTAAAAATACCGATAGCTGCTTTACAATCACTAAAAATCCCTCCTTTTATTTTAAATCCCTTTTATCCAAGACTCTTTTGGCTTTCCCTTCACTCCGGGGAATGGTGCGCGGCTCTACCAACCGGACTTTAGCATTGATATTTAAGACGGTATAAAGTTCGGCCTCTACCTTTTTCTCCCACTGCTCAAGCCTTTTTACCTCATCGGAGAAAAACTGATCCGATAACTCTACCCAAACTTCAAGCTGATCTAAAGCTCCCTTTTTGTCTACTACAATCATATAATGGGGTTCAGTATATCCCAAAGACAAAAGCACTGTTTCGATTTGGGAAGGAAAAACGTTGACCCCCCGGATAATTAACATATCATCGCTCCGGCCGGTGACCCGATCCATCCTAACTAACATACTGCCGCACTTACAGGGTTCATAAGAAAGGGCGGTAATATCTTTCGTCCGGTAGCGCAAAAGGGGTATCCCCTCTTTGGTAAGGGTAGTAATAACCAGTTCACCCTTTTCCCCTTCGGGCAGCACTTCGCCGGTGTCCGGGTCTATAATTTCCGGTAAAAAGTGATCTTCGTTTAAATGAAGTCCCTTTTGCTCCTGACATTCCATAGCTACTCCCGGCCCCATGATTTCACTTAAGCCGTAAACATCAATAGCTTTTATTTTTAGCTTTTCTTCAATCTTGGCCCTTAATTCTTCACTCCAGGGCTCCGCACCAAAAATCCCCAGACGCAATTTTAACCTTTCCCTGGAAATCCCCAGCTCCACCATCACTTCCGCCAGGTGCAAAGCATAGGACGGAGTACAGGTTAAAACCGTCGCCCCAAAATCCTCCATTAGCATCAACTGCCTTTTACTATTACCTCCAGAAACCGGTACTACTGTAGCCCCAAGCTTTTCTGCTCCGTAATGAAAACCCAATCCACCGGTAAACAGCCCGTATCCATAAGCATTGTGGATGATATCTTTGGCAGTTACCCCAGCTTTTTGCATGGACCTTGCCATTAGTTCACTCCATAGTTCAATATCATTTTTGGTATAACCAACAACTGTGGGCTTACCGGTAGTGCCGGAAGAAGCATGGATTCTAACCAGCTCTTCCTGGCTTACCGCAAAAAGGCCAAAGGGATAATTATCCCGCAAGTCTTGCTTGGTAGTAAAAGGAAGATGCCGAAGGTCTGCCAATGATTTTAGTTTGTCCGGCGTAAAACCGATAGCATCCAGGCGCTTACGGTAAAAGGGTACCTTTGCATATATCCTTTCCAGTAAATTTTTAAGCCGTAAAAACTGCAGGTGTTTTATTTCCTCCCGCTCTTGTGCTACCATTAGCTCTTTATCCCCCCTGAAAATTGTTAAAATTTTTTTATATATTCGACAAAATAAAGATATTTCCTTTTCCTTTAAAACTTTTTCACAAAATTTCCGTCCTAATATTAAAAAGCTCTTCAATCTCCAGATAACTTTTACCGGTTAAATCCCGTCCTCGGTGGTCAAAAGAAATGCTCGGCAATAAAAGATAATCCGGTTTTAAAAGTGTCACCGCCTTTTTTACAGCACAAATATAATCGTCTACCGTTAGTAATCCGGCCGACTTAATGTTACCCCCAAAAAAACGACTTTTTACCGGTAAAACCGGATATCTCTTTCCAAGCTTTCTAAGTCCTTTTTTGATTAGCAGCACAGCTAAAGCTGAAGTTAAAATTAAAGGTGATTTTGCGTTTTGTGTTTCAATTTTTTTTATTATTTGCCTAAGGGTTTCCTCTTCAATATCCCGGTAAAAAACCACTCCTGCCCTTTGCCCGGTCTTTTTAGAAAAATTAAAAGTTATAATTTTCCCTTGCCGCAGAATTTCTACTTTCTTATCTCCGGGAGTATTTAAAAGTTTATAGGCTTCTATCCGGCTAAAAGGGGATTTACCATTGACTTTTAAAACAATATCTTTTTTCTTTAGAAACGATGCCAAACCCCGGGGGATTATCCCCAAAACTTCGGCCTTAAAATCTTTTAAACGTGTCGGCTCAATAATTATCGGCGTATTTTCTTCTAAAAATTCATAAAAAAGCTTTTCGGCAAGAGTATTTAGATTTTGGGGAGCTTTGATGAGTTTTTGATTCTTTGCAGTATAACCAGGCAAAAATACCCTTACCGCCTCAACCCCTAAATTAAGAAGCTTTTTTATACTGTCAGCATATTCCCCATACCCAACAACATGAGGCATAAAAACAAAGCTTGCAGTAAAGGGAATTTTTCGGGAAAGGTATTCAAGGTTACTATAGATTTCCGAGGCAAAACCAAAAATTAATTTTCTCTTAGAAGGGGTTAGAGCATTTACCGAAACCACCAGCTCCACTTCTCCCAGGGAAGCCAAAAATTCTATCATCTCCCGGGTTAAAAGAAGGCCATTGGTGGTAATTGACAGAGGAGTCCTGGGATAAAGTTTTCTAATGGCTAAAATTATCTCTTTAAATTCGGGATGTAAAAGCGGCTCACCTTCGTTTATAATGGTAGCCGATTCCCCTATGATAATCTTCTTTTCGGGATCCAAAAAGGGTAGAAATTGGGCTATTTTTTTAAGTGGTACATGGGGTAAAGAAACGTTTAAAACTTTAGCCGGGTTTCCCTTATGGCTACAAAAACAGCACCGGACATTGCAGCGGGAAGTAATTGGAAGCACATTACTTTTTACCGCCTCGGCCAAATATTTTTCCACAGACTTCCTCCATTCTTCTTTACAGATTTTTCTTTAAAGATATAATAAACTTGTAAAACTAAAAATAATAAAATTTTAATATTAGGAGCGATTGCCTTGGAGAGAATTATTCCTGCAGTTACTTCCGTTTTAAGGGGCAATATAATAAAAATGCCGGAAGTAATTAAAGAAGCTTCCGGTATTGATATCTTAGGCAAGCATATTCAATCAATAATTTTTACCACTGACCTTGTATTAATCAGGAATAACAACGCTGACGCTATCATGGCCGTTTACCCTTTTACTGCTCAACCCATTATTACCCACGCTATTATTAGCGCTGCCGATCAGCCAGTTTTTATTGGAGTTGGCGGCGGGACCACCCGGGGACGGCGGGTTATAAACCTGGCCTTAGACGCCGAATTTCAGGGCGCCCTGGGCGTTGTCTTAAATAGTCCAATCGACAACCACTCTTTAAAAATGGTACGTCAAACGGTAAGTATTCCAATAATCATAACCGTAATCTCACCGGAAGAAAATATTGAAGCCCGTTTAGCTAACGGTGCTGATATCTTAAATGTTTCGGCGGGAGCAAAAACTCCGGAATTGGTTCGACAAATTAGAAAAAACTACCCGCAAATTCCTATAATTGCTACCGGTGGCCCAACCAGTGATTCAATTTTAAAAACGATTGAAGCGGGAGCTAACGCCATAACCTACACTCCCCCGTCCAATGCCGAGTTAATGCGACACCTGATGGATAAATATCGTAACACTTTGACAAATTTTTAAAAGTTATCAACAGCTAAAACCCTTTAATACCAAGTTATCAACAAAGTTATCCACATTATCCACAAGTAGTTTTCCACAGGATTAATACTTTTCTTCTCCGAGCATCAGCGAAGGATAGGCATTTAAATTAAGCGGTGCGTATTTACCTAAAAGATAGCGGTGGTAACCCGCTGCGGCAATCATAGCTGCATTATCGGTACAGTACTGAAGGGAAGGAAAATGAACCGGAACTTTAAAAGCTTTCCCAAGATTTAAAAACTCTTCTCTTAACTTTGAATTGGCTGCAACTCCGCCGGCTAAGTAAATCTTAGCCGGTTGATAGTTTTTTAGGGCTTTCACGGTTTTTTCAACTAAAGCTTTTACTAAAGCTTCTTGAAAAGATGCAGCAATGTCTTCGGCCCGGGCTTGGGGATTTTTTTCGCAAAAAATTCGTACTGCCGTTTTTAGCCCGCTAAAGCTAAAGTTATAGCTTCCTTCTTTTAAGCGAGCTACTGGAAACTTATAGAGAGGTTTTCCTTTGCTACTTAACCGGTCAATAATTGGCCCCGCAGGATAGGGTAGATTTAATACCCGGCCTACTTTATCAAAGCATTCACCGGCTGCATCGTCAATAGTTTCCCCTAAAAGCTCATAATCACCAAAACCGCGCATGAAAATTAAATCGGTATGCCCGCCTGAAACCACCAGGACCAATGCCGGGAAAACTGGATTTGGGTCCTCTAAAAAGTTAGCAAAGATATGCCCTTCCATGTGGTTAACCCCAATTAAAGGGATATTAAGGGCATAGCTTAGGCTTTTAGCCACCGAAAGGCCTACCAGAAGAGCTCCTACCAGGCCCGGGCCATAAGTAACCGCCACTGCCGCTATTTTTTCTTTGGGAAAATCCGAAAACAGCTCCTCCAAAAGGGGAAAGATAACTTCTAAGTGCTTACGCGAGGCTATTTCCGGCACCACACCACCAAACTTACGGTGCAGGTCAATTTGGGAAGAAATTAGTGATTTTAGAACATGTTTCCCGTCTTCTACCAAAGCTACTGCCGTCTCATCGCAGGACGTTTCTATGCCCAAAATAACCTTACCCAATTAAATTTCCTCCTTTAATTCAATGCTCATAACTATTGCATCTTCCTCGGGGCGGGTATAATATTTCTTTCGAAGGCCTATTGGCTTAAAACCGGTTTTCTGATATAAATGCTGGGCAGGCAGGTTTGATACCCGCACTTCTAAGATGATATTACGGACCTTTTTATTTCGAGCAACCTCCAATAAAGCGTTTAATAAACTAGCCCCTACTCCGTTTCTTCGGTATAAGGGGTGTACCGCTAAAGTGGTAATATGGGCTTCATCTAATACCACCCAAATACCACCGTATCCTATAACCTTTTCCCCCTCTACTGCTACCAAATAAGTAGCTAAAGGATTTTCGGTAATTTCATATAAAAAACTTTCTTTTGTCCAGGGATTGGAATAAGATAGTTTCTCAATTTCCAGGACCTGAGGGAGATCTTTAATCTTCATCGGCTTTAACTCCAATTTTTATTCTCCCCTTATCTCCCGCATTATTTCAGCCTGGGATTTTCTTAAATAAATAGGTTTCAGGTTTAAAAAGTCAACAGGCTTTAAATCTAAAGCAAACAAATTACGGGCCAGCGGTTCGCCAGCATTTTTTAAAAATGTTATATTTTCAGGAATTTTTCCCAGTTTGTTTGCTCCATCCCCTATTAAAATTCCAGAAAAGGTGCCAAGCTTTGCTTTTACCTCTTCTAAGGTTAAAACTGAAAGCATTTCTAAGGGTACAGGCTTGGGAGCATTTAAAAAACGACCATAATATAACTCTTCGCGATTAACCTCCATTAAAACCATTACTTCTCCCCGGTAGGCTCCAACGTTAGCAGCAATCAGGCTTAAAGTATCGGTAGCATAAACGGGAATACCAAGAGCTTTAGCCAATCCAAGACAGGTAGCAAGATTTATTCTTAAGCTAGTAAAAGACCCTGGCCCGAAAACGGTATAAACCGCCTGTAGATCCGCAGGTTTTCCCTTAACCCTTCTTAAAGCAAAATCAATCAAGGGCATTAAACCTGCCGCATGAGGTTCTTTTAAGCGGTCATTTATTTCGAAAATAATCTCGTCCTTGTGGCGTAAAGCAAGAGAAATACTGCGGGTCACAGCTATAACCGCTAACTCCATCTTTTTAGCGCCTCCAATAAATCATTAAATCTTTCGCCATAAGCCTCAATTTTTATTCCCCGTACCTCATCAGCTATATTTTCCAGGGTAATTTTAAGATAATCGTTTTCTAATTCCGGTTCAATTTTTTCTCCCCATTCTAAAAGATTAATATCCCTATCGGTAAAATACTCATCCATTCCTAGTTCAAAAAACTCCGCGGCGGTTAGGCGGTATAAATCAAAATGGTTGATATTAAATTTTTCTGCCGGATAGGTATGAACAAGATTAAAGGTAGGACTTTTTACTGCCCGTTTAACCCCAAGCCCGGCAATAATTCCCGATACCAAGAGAGTTTTTCCTGCACCTAAGTTTCCGGCTAATATTACAATACTACCGGGAAGTAAATTTTGACCCAAAAATTTTCCTAATTCTTTAGTTTTTTCCGGTGAATCACTTAAAACATAAAACATTAAATCCCATCCCTTTTGTAATAATTCAAAAACATTATAGCTTTTATATTTTGGTAAATCAACCAAACAACAAAAAAACCGGGAACTAAACCCGGTTTGTTTATTTACTAATCAATGCCTTATAAACCTCCGCAATATTTTTTTCAAATTTTTCCCGGCACTCGGGGCAAATACACCAACAGGCTTTCTCTACTTTGTTTTCATCGTTTAAAACCAAAGTACACATTAAATCCGCCGGCACTTCTCGACCGCAAAGCTCACAGTTGGAACATTTAATGTCACCCACTTACCACTCCCCCTTAATTTTCATTTTACCTAAAGCGTTAGTAAAAATCTATACGTAGGCATATTTCCATGGAAATTTTTCTTTAAGATATTTTTCTAATACCGATTTAAAATCTTCAATGTCAAAAGGTTTAGCTATAACCTCAAAAACTTTTTCCCGGTCTATCCTCTCTAACACTTCCGGCGCAGTATAGGCAGTCATTACAATGAAATCGGTAGTAGGAAGGAGAGGATGAATTTCTTTTATAGCTTCATCACCGCTTTTATAAGGCATCCGCATATCCATAATTATTAACCCAGGTTTAAGATTTAGAGCTTTTTCTATAGCTTCCTGACCGTTTTTGGCTTCAATCACCCCAAATCCCATTTGTTCTAAAATAATCCTTAACAGCATCCTGATACCAGGTTGGTCATCAGCAACCAAAACCTGCATAATTTCCATGGGACTCCCCCCCCATCATCCCCATTTCCTTCCACTCAATTCAATATTTCGCCAGAGAGAAAAAAAATCCTTTTATTTTTAAAAAAATTTTATCGCGCCTTTTCTACCTTATCCGACGATTTTCTCCCCTTTAATAAACACCATAGATATTTTACCCAGAGAAAACAACGGTCTTTCAGTTACTAGTAAATTAGCCCATAAACCTTTTTTTATATCGCCAACAAAGGTATTAATCTTTAATATTTCCGCCGGATTTTTCGTAAATAAAGGTAAAATCTCTTTTTCTTTTAAACCATAATTTTGTAAAAGAAAACCTAAAAGGCGCAAATATTTTAGGGGGACTACTGGATGGTCAGTCATAATAGCTATTTTTAGGCCCGCTTCAAAAAGCTTTAGGGGAGTTTCCCAACCAAGTTCTTTTAATTCGTATTTAGAGCGACCGGTAAGGGTAGGTCCTACCACCAGCGGTACTCCCGCTTCTTTTAATTCTTCGATAATTAGGTGTCCCTCAGTACAATGTTCGATTACTAAATCCACCTCAAGTTCCCGGGCAATGCGAACCGCAGTCATAATATCGTCGGCCCGGTGGGCATGGGCTCTAAGGGGAATCTGACGTTTCAGTACAGGAAGTAGAGCTTCTTTTTTTAAATCAAGCTCTACCTTATCCCCTTTTTCTTTCTTTAAAAGATATTCCTTAGCATAGAGGAGATTTTCTCTAATCAACATCGCCGTCCCCATGCGGGTAGCGGGAACCCTTTTTTGGTAGGCATAATTTTTCTTGGGATTTTCCCCAAAGGCAATCTTCACCCCACAAGGGCCGAAAGCCATCTGGTCCACGGTCTTGCCCCAGGTAGAAAGGGCATAGCCTGTCCCTCCTATAGGGTTACTGCTTCCCGGTAAAACCCCGACCGCCAATACCCCCTCTCGATAAGCTTCTGTAAAAGCTACATCAAAAGGATAAATACCATCCAGGGCCCGGGCGTGGGGGGTAACCGGGTCATAATACTCGTTGATATCTTCCCCTTCAAAAGCAATTCCTTCTTCCATAAGGCCAATATGGGTATGGGCATCAATTAATCCAGGATAAACGTACTGCCCTTGAAGGTCAATTACTTCCCTTTTTCCATTAAAGCCCCCAACCCCAATTGTAGCTATCTTCCCTTCCTCATCAATTAAAATATCACCTTCTATTTTCTCTCCCGTCGCAGTGATAATTACCCCATTTTGCAAAAGCTTCATTTAAACCCTCCTTCCTTCAGCGATAAGCCAAGTAAAGATTCCTTCGTGCCCATCCAAAAGTTCCGGATGCCACTGCACCCCGAGAATTTTGGGTCCGCTTACCGCTTCGATAACACCATCTAAAGCTACCGCTTCTACTTTAAGTACCGGGCCGGGATTTTTTAAAGCCTGATGGTGAAAACTGTTGACTTTTAGTTTAGGAACAGCAAAAATATGCCCTAAGATTCCTTCCGAATTTAACGTAACGAAATGGGTAGTCTCATGGGCTGGAGCTTTCTGCTCATGGGCAAAAACCCCGGCTTTTTCAGAAAACAAATCCTGGTACATGTCTGCCCCAAAAGCAACCCCTATTAACTGCATTCCCCGGCAAATCCCCAGAACCGGTAAAGAAAAAAATATGGCCTTTTTGATAAGCTTTATTTCAAATTGGTCTTTCTGGCAAATATAGTTTCTAATACCTGGACGTGGTTCTTCTCCAAAAAGTCCCGGGTCAATGTCACCTCCCCCGGGAATTAAAATCCCCGATATTACATTAAATACTTTTGTTAAATCCTGCTCCGGAAGGATAAAAAAAGGCTCGGCTCCAGCCTTAACTATTTTTTGAATGTAGGTTTGGCGAATTTTGTAGATTCCGTCCTCGGGCCAAACCGGTATTCCAATATACATAAAATACCTCCAAAATAGCAAAGCCCCGGTGTCTTGGTTAAATTTCTACCAGTCCGAGGCTTATTTCCAGCGCTTGGTTTACTTTACGCATCAACTCTTTGTTTAAAGATGACACTTTTTCTTTCAGGCGGCTTTTATCAATAGTTCTTATTTGTTCCAGCAAGATTACCGAATCCTTTTCCAGACCCGATTCTTTTGCCGGAATTTCTACGTGGGTAGGAAGTTTAGCCTTGTTAATTTGCGAGGTAATAGCAGCAATAATAGTGGTTGGGCTATACAAATTCCCAATGTCATTTTGTAAAATTAACACCGGGCGGGTACCGCCCTGCTCCGAACCAACTACGGGGCTTAAATTAGCGTAAAATATATCCCCCCGCCTGATCTCCATTATTTAACCTCCATATAACCGTCCTCTTCGTAATAAAACCCTTCCAAGGCTAAGTTTAAGTTGATTTTGGCCATTTCTTTATAGCCTTTAATCATCTCTTCTCTTAACATTTTACGCTTTTTTTCGTCTAAATATAACCTTAAAGCTTGGCGGACAACTTCACTGCGGCTCACCTTCTCCAGGGCAGCAGTTTTATCCACTTCTTCTAAAAGATTTGAAGGCACAGCCACCACGACTTTTTTTAATGATGCCACTTAAAGCTTCCTCCTTAAAAATGTGATGCCGTCCCTCATATTATACACCAAAAAGATTGAAAAACAAAGGCTAGCGCAATTTTTCTACATAAAGCTTGGGTTCTTCAGAAGATAAGGGCGGAAGGCCAAGTTTTTGCCGCTGCCGGTCATCAATTTTAGAAAGCCTCCCGGTTTTTAAAAACGATTCATAACCAGCTTTTAGAGAATCCGGGTATACCCCCCGGGCCATGGCTTCGTGTTTTAACCAGGTAAAAACCTTTTCCATACCAAACTTTTGCGGACAATACTCAAGACAGGTATGACACTCCACGCATTCCCAAATTTCCGGCGAATTTATTAATCCTTCGATGTCACCGCCAACAAACCGTTTAAGCACTGCTTGGGGTGACATTACCCCGGTACGAGCGGAAGGGCAATCGTATTCACAGGCACCGCAAGTAAGGCAACGCTTTAGTACTTCCTCGTTAAAGGGTAAAGAGAAAGGTACTAACCCCGCTTTTTGCAAAAACTTTCCGGTATCCACCCGGTGGTCCTTTAGTAAAAGCTCTTCCGGCAAAATTCCTAAAGCCAGGTCCAGTAACTCCATATATGTTAAAACCGGAAGATTTAAATTATCTCCCTGGCGGGCAAAAAGCGCCTGTTTTTGGTCAAACTGCATAAAACATGCGGGACAGGTGACCGTTAAAGCATCAGCCCCCAGCTTCGTTAACTCCTGGATTTTAGTCCGGGCCATGCGCCAGCCATCCTCCAGTTTTCCGGCTAAAGTGAGGTTATTGCCACAACACATTAATTTAGACTGGTAATCAAGGGTGGTTGCTCCCAGAGCCTGCACCAGAAGATCATATTTTCTTGGATTTAAGGGATCTTCAAAAGCTGCCGCGGGAGAAGGCCGGTTCTGGTGGCAGCCAGGATGAACGCCAATTTTTAGTCCTTTCAAGGGCTTTTTCACCAGTTGCTTTATTTTTCCCGGACCCACCTCATCGGCTAAAAACTCAATTAAATGGTAAACTTTTAGCGTTCCTTTTAGCATTAAACCAAACTCTGCAAGTTTTTCATTTACTTCCGCTAAAAGGGTAGGATTTCCTTTTAACTTAACATAGGCAGTTTTTAAGGTAGACGAGCAACCATTACAGGCAACTACCAGGTGATAACCGGCCTTTTCAGCTAAGGCCAAGTTTCTTGCAGCATTTAACAGCCAGAGCTTTTCATCTTCATTTTTAATCAAGCTTTTTTCTGGGCAGCAGCCAAACTCCGGAATATCATGAATTTCATAACCTAAAGCTAAAAGTCCAAGGCGGGTACTTTTTTCCATAAAAGTCAGGCGGCCGGGAATTTGACAGCCCCAAAAGACAGTAATTTTTTTCATAAAAGACCTCCCGTCCTACAGAATTATCTTATTGTTCTTTTATATTACTTAAATATGAATCGCCCGGTTTAAGGCTGCTTCGGCTGCTTCCATCACTGCCTCCGGCAAGCTCGGGTGGGCGTGAATGGTATGAGCAACTTCCTCTAAGGTCAATCCTTTCTGGACTGCTAATAAAAGCTCTCCAATAAGGTCAGTGGCATGCGGACCAACAATATGTCCGCCTAAAATTCGATGGGTATCATAGTCAGCGACAATTTTAATAAAACCTTCTGTTTCCTCCATCGCCACAGCTTTTCCCGACGCCTGGAAGGGAAACTTACCGGTGATAATTTTAAGCCCTTTTTCTTCCGCTTCCTGCGTGGTTAAGCCCACCATGGCAATTTCTGGAAGAGTAAAAATACAGCCAGGAACCACATCGTAGCTCATCGGTTTTGGCTCCCCAACTAAGTTTTCCACCACCCGAATCCCCTGAGCGGAAGCCACGTGCGCTAGTTGCATTTTATTGGTGATATCGCCAATGGCGTAGATATTTTCAATATTTGTCCTAAGGTACTCATCCACGAGCACTTCCCCTTTAGGTCCAAGGGCTACTCCAACATCTTCCAAGCCGATATTTTTGGTATTTAATACCCTCCCTATGGAAATAAGGACCATATCAGTTAAAATCTCTTCCCCGTTTTCCATGATTACTGTTACTTTTTCGTCCTTTTTAACTTCTTTGACCGCGACCTTAGTTTTAATGCCAATACCACGCTTTTTAAAGAGGGAAGTTAAATAACGGCTCACTTCCTTATCGGTATTGGATAAAATCGATGGCAAAAGCTCAACTATGGTAACTTTTACCCCCATCTCCCCAAAAATGGTGGCAAACTCGGAGCCAATTACCCCACCACCGATAATTACCAAACTTTCGGGAAGCCTGATTAAATTTAAGGCTTCGTCGCTGGTAATCACCCGCTCCCCGTCGTACCCCAAAGCCGCAATTAAAGCAGGCCTGGAGCCGGTAGCCAGAATGATATTTTTCGCTTCAACTTTCTCTACGCCGTCAGCAGTTTCCACAGTAATTTCGTTTTTACCGGTTAATTTGCCCGTACCTTTAATTAAAGTAATTTTATTTTTCTTAAATAAATAGTGTATACCCTTTACCAAACGCTCCACTACCTGGTTTTTTCTTATGGCTACCTTTTCAAAGTCAAAATTATAACCGGTAATTTCAATGCCCATAATATCAGCAGTTTTTAACTGGTGAAGCCTCTCGGCTACAGAAACTAAGGCTTTGGTGGGAATGCAACCCCGGTTTAAACAAGTACCTCCAAGCTCCTCTTTTTCCACTACTGCAACTTTTAGCCCCAACTGCGCCGCCCGAATCGCCGCAACATAACCGCCCGGGCCACCACCTAAAATTGCTACATCGTACATTAGTTTTACCCCCCGACAATGCTAGATTTGCTTGCAAGTGTATTTTAATATGTATAATTATACCACAAATTTACCCAAAAATTTTTATTTTTTTGAGATAAGTGAAATTTTCGACTATCATTAGTTAAAGAAATACGGGCACTGCCCGTATTAATACTTAATAAGATATTCTTTTAATTCCCAATCATGGACCTGCATCCTATAAGTATTCCATTCCAGGCGTTTTCCTTCCATATAACGCTCAAATATATGCTTTCCTAACGCCTCCCGAATCACTTCATCCCGCTCTAATTCTTTTAGCGCTTCGCCTAAACTGGCAGGTAGGTCACCTATACCCAAAGCCTTTCTTTCTTCTTCAGCCATGTGGTAGATATTCCGCTCACAAGGTTCGGGAGGAAGAATTTTATTTTTAATGCCATCTAATCCTGCTTTTAAACAAACGGCAAATGCCAAATAGGGATTAGCCGAAGGATCCGGGCTTCTAAGCTCAATGCGGGTAGACGGCCCCCGTTTGGCAGGAATACGAATTAAAGGGCTGCGATTGCGAAAAGACCAGGCAATGTATACCGGAGCCTCAAAGCCTGAAACCAGCCGTTTATAAGAATTTACCAGGGGATTGGTTATAGCTGAAATTGCCCGGGCATGTTTTAAAATGCCACCAATAAAGTATAATGCTGTATCGCTTAACTGATGAGGAGTATTGGGATCATAAAAAATATTTTCTCCCTGACTTGCCAGGGAAATATTCAAATGCATTCCGGAACCGGCAATGCCAAAAACCGGTTTAGGCATAAAAGTGGCGTGAAGTCCGTGTTTTTTGGCAATCTTCCGTACCACCGTCTTAAAGGTAATGACTTTATCGGCAGTCCGCACCGCCGAGTCGTATTTAAAGTCGATCTCGTGCTGACCTGGCGCCACTTCGTGGTGGGAAGCTTCCACTTCAAAACCCATTTGTTCTAAGGCAAGGACCATATCCCGCCGGGCATTTTCCCCCCGGTCTACTGGAGCCAAGTCAAAATAACCGGCTTCATCGTGGGTGACAGTCGTTAATGTTCCATCTTCCCGGGTTTGAAAAAGGAAAAATTCTGCTTCCGGTCCTACAAACATTTCATCAATGCCAAACTGTTTTGCTTCAGCTAAAATTCGCTTTAAATTCCCCCGAGGGCATCCCGAGAATGGCTGTCCATCGTAGGTATAAATGTCGCAAATTAAGCGGGCTTCACTATACCTCTGGTCACTCCAGGGAAGGACAATAAAAGTCGAAGGATCGGGTTTTAAATACATATCCGATTCTTCAATTCTCACGAAACCATCAATAGAAGAGCCGTCAAACATTAACTCCCCGTCTAAGGCCTTCTCTAACTGCTCAGCAGTTATAGCTACATTTTTTGGAATTCCATAAATGTCCGTAAACTGAAGTCGGATAAAACGTATGCCTTTCTCCTGAACTATCTTTAAAATATCGTATTTGGTGGGACTCATTTTTGACCTCCATTTTTCAATTTGTACTCATTATAACATATTTTTACCAAATTTTTTTACTATCCCCTCATGTATCCAGTATCCATTTAAACATCAAAGATTAGGACGGCTCTGCTATTGACGTTTGCAAGTAAATTTCAGAACCGCCCCTAAATTAGTCATCTAGCCTAAAATATTTAAGGCTTCTTCGGCATCGATATCCATGATGTACTGAATGCCGGTGATTTCTGCGGCTTCCCGGGTTAAGGCAGCCACATCGTCCCGGGTAATAGCGTTTAAGTTAAACTTCCTGGCCCCGGTCATAAACTGCTTTAATCCCTGGGCCATTCGTTCAAAATATGAATAGACACCTATTGCCCCAACAGGAAGCTTTGCAAATAAATCTGCGCCCAATTTATTCTTGAGCTCTTCGGCAAAGATAAACACCTGCTCTAAAGATTCTCCGTATTTTTGGTATTCGGTAGGTACCTTACCCGCTTTAATCCGCTCCCCTACGGTTTTACCTACCATAGCTGCAGCCAAAGGCCCCCTGGCCATACCTACTACCTTGACGTAGGGGGCGGAAAGGGCAATACCCTTAAACACCTGGTCTTCCAAGCTAATGCCACCGGCAATAGCTACCGGAGGAATGTAAGCTCCTTTTTCGGCTAAACGGTCCAAGTACCTGGTAAGTAAAGCCTGAATGTAAACGGTAGGAATACCCCACTCGTTCATCATCCGCCAGGGGCTCATTCCGGTTCCACCCCCGGCACCGTCCACCGTCAACAGATCAAGCCTGGCATCGGAGGCAAACTTCACCGCCCGGGCTAAATCCGTCGGTCTATAGGCACCGGTTTTTAAGAAGATGTACTTGGCCCCGGCTTTTCTTAATTCCTCTACCCGCTTGTGGAAGCTTTCCTCATCTACCATGCCAATCCGTGAATGGCGTTCAAACTCTTTAAAAGCTCCTTTTCTGTAAGCTTCCTGAACCGTCGGGTCTTCCGGATCGGGCAGAACGATATAGCCACGGCTTTTAAGCTGCAGTGCCCGCTCGAGGGTATTTAATTTAACCTCACCACCAATGTCTTTGGCACCCTGTCCCCATTTAATCTCTACCGCTTCAACCCCAAGTTTTTCAATAGCATACTCCTGCACCCCTAGACGGGTATCTTCCACGTTAGCCTGTACGGCAATAATTCCATAGCCCTGATACCAGTCGGTAAAAGCTTTTACCCTTTTTTCTAGGGCAGGAGAATGTTTTACACGCCCCTTTTCCAGTTCTAAATTTGGATCCATTCCACAAACATTTTCCCCAATAACAATGGGTACTCCCGCCAATGCTGCTCCAGCCGCTAAATGCTCCCAGTTATTGGCGGCCACATTTGTCGACCCCATTCCCGCAATAACTGCCGGGAAGCGGCACTTAATGTCTTTATTAGCTCCGATAGCGGTTTCAATGTTGGCTGCCGGGAAAATAGCTTTATCCGGATCAGCCTCAATGCCTACAGCCCCTACCGCGGTACCCATGATATTAAAGTGGGAGTAATCGACCGGATAGTCCTTCTGGGAGGCGGAGGTGGTCGTACCGAACGGTTGCGGATAAATCACCTCTTTACCGCGAATAGCCGATTTGGCTATTTCGCAATAGCCCACGCACCCGTCGAGACAAGTAACGCACATCCCGCTGTATGGACTAAAATCCCCTCCCGTACGCCTTTTGGTTCTTGTGGCCTCGGTACCGTTTAAGCCAAGGCTAAAAGTCATAGGTAACCCCTCCTTCAAGTTTTATTGAAAATTTTTAATTAATCCCCATTATCGCCTTCCTCATGAACCTTTGCCCAAAAATCGTGGTAACTTCTTTGTTTTATTTTTAAATATCGCCAAAATAATTCACCAAAAAATTCCTGAAGTTTCATGCTTTCGGAAAAACGGCGTAAGGCCTGCCCAAAATCCGCGGCGAAAGTTTGATTTTCAGCACTTTCATTAGTTTCCATCGCCAGTAAACTTAAAGCTAAATAGGGATTAGCTTTAGGACTTACGGTCAAAACTATATTGTCCCCATCATAAAAAATAAAGTTTTCCGGTTTTTGAGGATAACCATAATAATCGTTAATTAAAGGCCGGAAAATTATTTCCGCATCGGGCAAAAGGGCTACGATTTTTTGATAAAACATCTCCATCTCTTCTTTTTCACCAAAAAATGTATATTTAATCGAAAGACCGGGTTTTTTATGATGGTACGGGAAAAAAGAAGCGTTAAGCCCGTGACGTTCGGCAATTGTTCGGACCACAAACTTGGCGGTGGTTAAAATATCGGGAAGCTTGTTTCCCTTAACCGGTTTTAATCCCAGTACCTGCTCCCCCGGATTTGCCCCATGTCCAGAATATTTAATCCCAATCCCCATTTTCTCCAAAGTTAAAACCACATCCCGGCGTAAATTTTCTCCCAAATCCAGAGGAGATACGTCCCAAAGTCCGGCAGGATCTATCGGAATTTTCTCCTGAGCTTTTTCTTGCAAATAAAAAGAAAATTCTACAGCTACCTCAAGGGAGAAATTAAACCGGGTAAAAAATTTGCGCGGACAAATTATCTTTTGTTCATCCTTCGGGAGGAGCAGATTGCCATAAATTCTTCCAACCGCTCCCTCCCTTGGTCGCCAAGGTAAAACCGTTAGACTTTCTAAATCCGGTTCAAATAATACCTTCTCGCCATTGTGGATAAAGGTCATTTCCTTTTTTAAGACTTCACCCACATTTTCCGAAGTTACCGCCACATTTTTTAAATTTCCGGCAACATCAACAAACTGCAGCCGTAAAAACTTAATACTAAAAGTATTTAACTGTTCGAGAAACTCCATATGTTCCATTGGTCCATACCTCCAAAAATAAAAAAGCCCCACCAAGAAAGGTAAAAACCTTTCTTTGCAGGACTTCACCGCCCCAAACTATGGCTTTTTTAGACCTAAACTCGCTACTAATTTTACAAAATAACACAATCAATTACAACATTTTCTTAAATTGAATTATGTATACTTTTATGTATACTTTTCAATAATCCCTATGGCCACCTTACCCATGGAAATATTGTGCTTTCGGCTTTCCTCCCGAAGATAATGATAAGCCTCATCTTCCGTAAAATTTTCCCAGCGCATCAACAGAGCTTTAGCCCGGTCAATTAAACGCCTTTCTTCTAAACGTTTTTCAAGATCTTCCTTCTGAGTAACCAATTCCAGATAAGTGTTAAAGTTGGTCAAAGCAGTATAAATTGCTCCCATCAAGCTTAATGCCGTTACCGGCTTAACCAATAGGCTTAAAGTAGGGCCTTTTTTGAAATCTTCCAGGTATTCCCAATCAAGTTGCTCCACGTATAAAATTACCGGACACAAACGGCTTTCATAAAATATTTTGGTATAGGGAAGGGTTTTGGTAACCCCAAGCTTTTCGTCTAAAATAATTAAATCAGGACAAACCCTGGAGGATAAATTTATCAAGGCTCGGATTTCCTCCCCCTCGCCTACCACTAAAACTCCCATGGTTCTTAATATTTCCTTAAACCTTTTCCTCTCAGGATAATCCCTAATCCCCAAAACCACCTTCAAATTTTCCAAAATAAATCCCTCAGCTTTTTTTCAATATCTTATAATAAAAAAAGGAAAAACCGCAAGCAGTTATGCATTGCGGTTAGTAAGTATACAATTTGCCATAAGGCCGATGGGATACCGGAACTAATTTTTTAAAGGGCACCGCCATAATTTCTTCGAGGGCTATATTATAAAACTTAGCATAATTTTCTAAAAGAGGATTTAAACGGCGATAATCTTCCTCTTCTAAAGAGAATTCCGCCACTTCCTTACCCAAAATATCTTTTTCCACTTCTCCCCGAAGATAAATCGCTCCGCCATGCATTCCGGTACCAAGGTAGTCCCCGGTTAGCGGTTCTCCTTCTTTTTTATTTAAACCCAGCACAACCAAAATTCCTCCCGCCATATATTCGCCAAAAAAGGCTCCGGCGGTACCTCCCACAACGATTACCGGCACCTGCTTTTTATATTCTTTCATGTGAATGCCCACGCGGTAGCCAACCGAATCGCGAATATAAAGCTCACCGCCGCGCATTCCGTATCCCAGGACATCTCCCGCATGGCCGTGAACCACAATCCGCCCATCATTCATGGTATTGGCAATGCCGTCCTGACCGTTACCGTAAACGGTTATTTCCGGGCCATCCATAAATGCCCCCAGGTCATTGCCAGGAGTACCATAAACTTCTATTTTAACTTTACCTTTTAAACCAGTTCCCAGGTACCTCTGGCCGTTGATTCCCTGCAGGACAAATTCCGTAACCCCTTCGGCTACCTTTTCCCGTAAAATATTATTTAAATCCCGATAATACATGCCTTTTGCATTTATCTCCATAGCCACCACCTTACCTTCCGGCATGTTTTACGCCTAAAATGGCCAGTTCGGTATCGGTAAGTCCTATTCCCCTTAACCGCTCCCGGCTGCCCCTTAAGCTTTCAATGGCATTTAAGCCAAGAGCACCTAAGATTTCCTTTAGCTCTAAAGACCAGCTTTTAATGAGGTTTATTAATTGCCCAGCCGCCCAGTCCGGATCCAGCCGCTGGGTTAATTCCGGCCGCTGGGTTGCAATACCCCAGGAGCAGTTGCCGGTATGGCACATCTGGCAAACATGGCAACCCATAGCAATCAAAGCTGCCGTACCAATCGCCACCGCATCGGCTCCTAAAGCTATAGCTTTAGCCACATCGCCCGAGTGTCTAAATCCTCCAGCAGCTACAATAGAAACGCTGTTTCTTATCCCTTCCGCCCGCAGACGGTCATCCACCGCCGCAATGGCCAGTTCAATAGGTATGCCTATATGATCGCGGATAATAGTAGGTGCTGCTCCCGTGCCGCCGCGAAAACCGTCTATATAAATGATATCCGCACCGGCCCGGGCAATACCGCTGGCAATAGCTGCCACGTTATGAACGGCAGCAATTTTTACCGAAACCGGCTTTTCATAATTGGTTGCTTCCTTTAGGGCATAAATGAGCTGAGCCAGATCTTCGATGGAGTAAATATCATGATGAGGAGCGGGACTTAAGGCATCGGTACCTTCGGGTATCATCCGGGTTTCCGAAACCTCCCGGTTAACCTTTTCTCCCGGCAAGTGTCCGCCAATTCCCGGCTTGGCCCCCTGGCCGATTTTAATTTCCACCACCGCTGAATGATCCAAATATTCCTGGTTAACCCCAAAACGGCCAGAGGCGACCTGGACGATAATCCTATCCTTGTAAGGATAAAGGTCTTTATGGAGTCCTCCCTCCCCGGTATTCATTAAAATCCCGCATTCCTTTGCCGCCCGGGCCAAAGCCTTATGGGCGTTTAAGCTAATTGAGCCGTAAGACATGGGGGAAAAAATAATCGGGGTATCTAATTTTATTTGGGGAGCAATTTTGGTATCAAGTTTAATTTGACCGTCCTCAACCTTCACCTTTACCGCATCTGGTTTTGACCCAAGATAAGTAGTAAGCTCCATCGGTTCCCTTAAAGGGTCAATGGAAGGGTTGGTAACCTGACAGGCATCAATTAATAAATGGTCAAAATAATTTTTGTATGGCCGGTCATTGCCCATACCGGTTAAAAGCATCCCACTGGAAGAAGCTTGTTTCATAATATTAATCCGTTCTTCCATTGTCCAGTAGCTGTTTGGCCGAAAAACATTAGGATTTTCAATAATGGTTATAGCTTCTTCCGGACAGTAAGCCACACACCGCTGGCAGGAAACACACTTTTTATGATCAGGAATAACCCGGTCGGAAAAGCTATAAACTCCAAAGCCGCAGTTTATGACACAACGCTTACATTTCCGGCATTTTTCATAATCAATTACCACTTTAAACCGGGGAGGTATTAAATTAGCCATTTTGTTCACCCTCCTTTAGCCGGACTATTACCGGCTCACCGCCTTTGGCTACATGAACTTCGTCTAAAGACGGTTCTATTTCGTAAATGGCACTTTCTTCAGAAGCCATATAATAAAAATCACCCCGTCGCCCCCAGACCATCGGTCGTAGCTTAATCCGGTCGTTTAAGCCCATCATGACCTTATTATTGGCGACAATTATGCTAAAGGGACCATTTAAAAGGGAAGGACCATATACCTGGCGCAAAGTGGTATAAAGCCGCTTATCCTCTTCTTCCATTTTCTCAATATCTTTCCAGAACGGTGCCGCTAAGACCTTTGCTACAATTTCTAAAGGTAATCCATGCCTGCGGTGCAATAAATCCACCGCATACGCTACTACTTCGGTATCGGTCATTAAGGTACATTTATAGCCAAACATCTCGAGATACCGCTTATTTATGCCATAAGAAGAGATTTCACCATTGTGCACCACCGACCAGTCCAGCAGGGTGAAGGGATGCGCTCCACCCCACCAGCCGGGGGTGTTGGTAGGAAAGCGACCATGGGCCGTCCAAAGATAACCCTCATACTCTTCCAGCCGGAAAAAGCGACCAATGTCTTCAGGATAACCCACCCCTTTAAAAGCCCCCATGTTTTTTCCGGAGGAAGCCACATAGCTATCGGGTATATTATCATTTATAAACATCACTTTTTCTACCACATAATCCCGTTCATCCATCGGTTCATGATTTTTATAGAGACGTTCTTCCGGTGCCTTTAAGAAATACCGCCATAAAAGCGGAGGATCGGTAATTTCCGGATGCGGCCGGGTGGGAATCGGTTCTCCCCGTTCAATAATAAAGTGCTTGTTTAAAAATTCCTCGGTTAAAGTTCTGCCCCGTTCCGACTGGTACATTAAATGAAAGGCATAATGGTCTGCAAACTCCGGATAAATACCATAAGCGGCAAAACCTCCACCTAAACCGTTACTCCGGTCATGCATCAGTGAAATTGAAGTAATAATTTTCTCTCCCGAAATCCGCTTACCAGAAACATTCATGATACCGCTTATCGCACATCCGGAGGGAATTCGCTCAAAAGCCCGGTCCATTTCCATTTCCTCCTATCTATAAATTAAAAAGCCTTCCCCCTTTTAGGCACAAAAACAGTACCTAAAGCCAGGAAGGCGTCAATGCCTCAAGGTCCGACACGCCGTTGTGCCGGCAAGTTGTAGTAAAATTATAATGAATATTTATACTTATGACAAGGTAAATTCAGAAAATATCTTGTATACATTTTTAATCCTCTGCTACCACAATTAGGTTTCTTCCCTCTTCTTTGGCCCGGTATAAAGCTCTATCTACTCGGGCTAAAAGTTCACCAAAACTTTCCCCCTCCTTGCAACTTCCAATGCCCATACTGGCCGAAATAGGAAAGGCAACTTTTGTATTATCTTTGGTAACTTCAAATTTATGCTTTCTTATTAATTCCATCACCCGGTTGGCTATTTCCCGGGCAAGCTCAAGAGTAGTATTAGGAAGGTAAATTAAAATTTCATCTCCACCCATCCGGATTACTTGATCCTGACTTCTTAAATTCTCCCGAATCTTTTTCGTAAGTTCAATTAAAACCATATCGCCAACACTATGCCCGTAAGTATCGTTAATTTCTTTAAATTTATCAATATCGATAAAAATAAGGGAGTAGTTGCAATCCCTATTTTCCAGAATCGCATCTTCTAAGAACCTTCGGTTAAAGGCCTTTGTTAATGGATCTCTTTTCGAAATTTCCGCTAAGTGGGTTTTTAAAAGGTAAAGTTTAATTAATGGCCCACTCATTAAAATTAAGTTACTTAGAAATTCCCGAACCTCAGCAGTAATTTTTTCCTCTTTGGCTGCAATTATAATAAATCCTAATTTTTCCCTCCCAAGGGTAATAGGATAACAACAGGTATCCTCTTGACATTCCTGGACAAAGTTTAAAGGATCATCATTTTCCAGACAAAAGGCCGGTAAATCGGCAACCACTTGGCCTTCTTCATAAATTGTAAAATCCTCATTGCTTTCTAAATTTTTTAAAATTATTTTTATTCCTTTTACTTCAACCTGCGCTTTTATATGAAAAATCAACTCTTTAACCAAATCGCCATCATTAGCCGCTTCACCTAAATTATAAACTCCCTCGGCCAGCCGGTACCACTGATTGGCAATTTTTTCTTTGGTGGTTTTTAGCTCGTAAATTCGTGTAAAAAGCTTTTTATATTCTGGATACTTTTGCTGGTACTCAGCAAAATCCCGGTCTTTGCCTTCAATCCATTCAATAATTACTTCCATAAGCTCATTTAAGGGCTTTTCTAATTGCCGATTGATAATTCCATAAATCCCAAGCACAACCAATAAACCCAAAAGAACAACATAAAGGATTAGCCCTTGCCAAAAGTTTATGATATAAGGTCTAACCAGCGAGTCAGCAGCTATAAATACACCCAAAGTAAGAAAGCGCTCCGGTCCTTGACTAGCAACAGGCAGATAAGAAACAAAATACTTTTTGCCATCAATAACCTGAATTTCCGACAGTAACTCTTCCCTCGGAAGTTTCTTTAGCTTCTCCTGTAATAAAAGTTCTTTTTTAACATCACCAAAATGCCATAAAGGCCTGTCTTTCCAGTACAAAATTAAGCCTGGCGCGAATTTTTGCTTTTGCAAATCTTTGGCAAATAACTCCGAAAAAAGAACTTGATTTTCTTCCAAACTATAACCAACTACAATTACCCCCAAAGTTTTTCCCGCTTCATTTAGAACTTGCTCGGCCCTTAGATAGGCTACATGCTTTTTGCCAAAAAGGTCCTCTATTTCATAAAATCCAGAAATACTGCCCATCATGGTAGGCTTATTTATAAGATATCTAAAATAAGTAGGCGAAATTTTTATCCCCTGGCTGTAAATGCTGTTCCCTTTTAAATCCAAAACTTGAATAAAGCCTTTTTTGGCTGTCATACGTTTAATAATATTGTTTTCTATCTCCCGGTAGTAGTCATTATAAGGTAAGCCTTTTAACAGGCCCTCGGCTAAATCATAACTCCACCAGATATCCTCAAAGGCGTATTCATCTAAATTATCTAATTTTTCTTCATATAATTTAGCCATTCCCCGTGAGGCATTTAGACCCAAATCTTCCGCTACTTTTATTTCACGGTAGTGGGTAAACCCAAAACTTATAACTCCTACAATTACCGTGGTCAGGGTTAAAAAGAAAATTAAACGGTATTTAATCGTTTTCGGCATTTTCCTCACCAATTTATAAAGATCACACCACAATTTAACTTTATATTAATAATAACATAATCATAACACAAAAAAAGGGGCTGTCCCCCATTTTTTTGACAGCCCACTTTTTTAAAAAACGGTGAGATATTTTTTTACCTCCCAGTCATGAACCTGAACCCGGTATTCATCCCACTCTTTTAACTTAGCTTCCACAAACTTCTCAAATACGTGCTTGCCTAAAGCTTCCTGGATAACTTTATCTTCTAAGAGATAATCAATCGCTTCTTTCAAGCTACCGGGCAGAGTATCAACTCCAATGGCACGCCGTTCCTCGGCAGTCATTTTAAAAAGGCTTTGATTTACTGGCGCCGGTGGTTTAATTTTATTTTTAATGCCATCCAGACCAGCTTTTAACATCACAGCCAGCGCTAAATACGGGTTTGCCCCGGGATCCGGACTTCTTAATTCAATGCGAGTGGATGCTCCTCTTTTAGCCGGAATCCGGATTAGCGAACTTCGATTTCTATCGGACCAAGCAATATAAACTGGAGCTTCATATCCCGGTACCAACCGCTTATAGGAGTTTACCAGAGGGTTGGCAAGAGCAGTAATTGCTTTAATATGTTTCATAATCCCGCCAATGTAGTAGTAAGCAGTTTCGGAAAGCTGCAATTCCCCGCTGGGGTCGTAAAAAGCATTTACTCCGTTTTTAAACAGCGACTGGTTGGTATGCATTCCCGAGCCATTTACCCCAAATAAAGGCTTTGGCATAAAAGTGGCATGAAGTCCGTGCCTTTGAGCAATAGAGCGCACCACAATTTTAAAAGTTACAATTTTATCCGCCACATCTAAAGCGTCGGAATACTTAAAGTCAATTTCGTGCTGACCGGGAGCTACTTCGTGATGGGATGCTTCTACTTCATAGCCCATTTGTTCTAAAGCAAGCACCATGTCCCGCCGGGCATTTTCTCCCAAGTCTACCGGACTTAAGTCAAAATAGCCGGCATTATCGTGGGTCACTAAAGTTGGTTTTCCTTCAGCATCTACCTGGAAAAGGAAAAATTCCAGTTCTGGTCCTACATACATGGTATAACCAAGCTCTTTGGCTTCAGCCAATACTTTTTTCAAGACATAACGGGGGTCTCCTTCAAAAGGAGTACCATCGGGGTTATAGACATCGCAAATAAGCCGAGCCACGGCACCATTTCGCGGCCGCCAGGGAAATACCGCAAAAGTATTGAGGTCCGGGTATAAGTACATATCCGATTCTTCAATCCGCACAAATCCTTCGATACTTGAACCATCAAACATAATTTCATTGTTAAGGGCTTTTTCTAACTGCTCAACCGGAATGGCCACATTTTTTAAAACCCCAAAAATGTCGGTGAACTGAAGCCTGATAAATTTAACATTTTGCTCCCGTACCATATCCATAATATCATTTTTAGTATAACTCATCTGAATTCCCCCTTTACTTTTTTTCATTAACTTCAAAAGCCAGGATAATCGCCTCGGCCACTGCCCGCATGGAAATTCGCTTATCCATACTTTGCTTTTGAATCTTCCGAAAAGCTTCTTTTTCGGAAATGCCCAGGCTTTCCATTAATATTCCTTTGGCTTTCTCCACAAGTTTTCTAGTCTCTAAGGCATCTTTTAGGTCTTCTATTTCTTTTTCGAGATCTTTAATTCGCTGGAAATTATGTTCGGTTACCTGGACCGTCATAATAAGTTGTTCCTCTTCCAATGGTTTTAAGACAATCCCCACTACTCCCATTTCGCCTAAAAACTCATCTAATTTATCAATTTCAAATTCCATAGCTAATACTACCGCACACTGGCGGTCATAAGATAATATTTTGGCAATTTCTCGCCCGGGGACCCCTGTTAAATAATCATCAATAATAAACATATCCGGCTGAAA
Organism: Carboxydothermus pertinax; assembly: GCF_001950255.1. Classification (NCBI taxonomy): domain Bacteria; kingdom Bacillati; phylum Bacillota; class Clostridia; order Thermoanaerobacterales; family Thermoanaerobacteraceae; genus Carboxydothermus; species Carboxydothermus pertinax. The sequence continues at coordinate 190,781 of NZ_BDJK01000006.1, read as the reverse complement.
ATTTCTAGCCATTTTTAAAGCCGAAGGGCCATCGACACACTCGCCTACTACAATGTAGTCGAGGTTTTTAACCGCAGCCTTGGTTAAATTACGAAAGTTGCTATCCGCGGAAGCAATAATCACTGTTGCACCAAACATTCTGTCACCGTCCTAAAAATAGAAAATGGCGCCTTTCATAAGGCACCATTGCCAGCTAACTCTTCGGGTGGACACTCCTTTGTGCCCAAATATAAAGTTCTTTATTTAGAGAATAAATTACAAAAGGTTTTTTGTCAACAGAAATTTTTCATGTTTTTTGTATTCATCCTGCTATTCATTTAAAAGAGCTACCGCCCGAATCGGGGAACCGGTACCTTTCCGGATTTTTAAAGGAAGGCCAATATACAAAAAGCGCTTTCCAACCACTTTATCGAGATTAGCTAAGTTTTCGGTATTCGTTAAGCCATATTTAGCACAAACCGCATGTCCCGAGTAGTTGGGATCATCGGGATGGTCGATGGCCGGAGCATCTACTCCGATATTTACCACCCCTTTCTGCACCAGCCACTCCGCTGCCGCATAGCTCAAACCGGAATAGGTAGTAAGCCATTTTTCGGTGCCGTAGTTTCGGTTGTAGTGGGCTGTGTATAAAAGGACAATATCTCCCCGTTCAATGGTAAGTCCATGTTTTCTTAAAGCCCCTTCTAAATCATAAATTTCAATATACCGTTCATAGGGAACATGGGAAACATCAAGGCAAATTGCCGGTCCTAAAAAATATTCTAAAGGCATTGTATCGATAGTTGGACCCTCAGGATTATACTCATAAACCGCATCCGAGTGGGTTGGACCGTGTTCATTGATAAGTAAGTTTCTGGTCGCAAAGGGAAAGCCTATTTTTTTTATGCTCTCCTCATGGGTAATGTTTTGAAAAATATAAGTTGTTAAGTGCAAAGGAAAAACCGGCATCCCCTGGTAAATTTCCTGGGATAAATCAATTATCTTTGCCATCATTTTCCTCCTTTCGCTGGAATATTTGAGCCGCCAGGGCTTTTCCCGTAGGAGTTGCCGCAAGCCCACCAAGGGCAGTTTCCTTTAAAGATAAGGGGAGCTCCCTCCCAATTTCCCCCATCGCCCCAATCACTTCATCAAAGGAAATTGCCGAGGTTATCCCCGCCAAAGCCATATCCGCTGCCGCCAAAGCTTGTACTGCAGCCGCAACATTACGCTTAACGCAAGGAACTTCCACCAGTCCTGCCACAGGATCACACACCAAGCCCAGCATACCTTTTAAGGCAATTGCCCCAGCCATAGCTGCCTGCTCCGGAGTTCCACCCATTAATTCAACGGCAGCAACCGCGGCCATCGCCGCCGCCGAACCACATTCCGCTTGACAGCCTCCCTGAGCTCCGGAAAGAGAAGCCTTGTGGGCAATAACTAAGCCCACAGCACCCGCAGCATATAATCCTTCCACCACTTTTTCCTCGCTTAGACCATACTCCTCCATTAAACTTAAAAGCACACCCGGTAAAACCCCTGCAGAACCTGCCGTAGGCGCCGCCACAATTAAACCCATGGAGGCATTGGCCTCACTTACAGCTAAAGCATAGGTAATTGCTTTACCAAAGACTCCCGAGGCTAAATTTTTCCCCTCATCCAGCCGTTTTTTATATTTAACTGCCTGGCCTCCCGCCAACCCTCCTACCGAAGGTTTTCCGGTAAGTCCTTCCGAAATTGCCTCTTTCATCACTAAAAGCCTTTTTTGCATGGTAGCTATTAATTCTTCCTCCGGAACTTCCCGTTCCTTGGCTTCTAAAATGACCGCCGTTTTTCCAAGAGTTTGCCCAAGCTTTTTTGCTTCTTTAATTAATTGCTCTACCGACTCAATAAACATGGTTTCCTCCTTAAAGCGGGGGTATTGTAAAACCACCGGTAATTCCCGGTAGCCCTTTTATTTCCAGAAAAGTTTCCTCCTCCACCGGTTGGTCGGTTTCAATTACCATTAAAGCTTGGGCACCCTTTTTTTGCCGGGCAACACTCATTTGGGCTATATTTATTCCGTGCCAGGATAAAACCGAGGTAACCTTGGCCACCGCTCCCGGACGGTCCTCATGCGGAACAATTAAGGTTGGATATTTAGCGGTGATCTTTACCGGAAAGCCATTAATATCAGTAATCAACACTGACCCTCCGCCAATGGAACTGCCAGTAATCCTGGCTGTGTTTTTAGCACCAAACAACTCCATATATACCGTGTTAGGGTGAGCTTCGGGTAATTCTATAGGTAAAAATTCATAAACCAATCCCTGTTTACTGGCAAGTTCCAAACTATCGCGAATCCGCGAGTCAGCAGTATCAAAACCTAAGAGTCCGGCAACCAGCGCCCGGTCGGTGCCGTGGCCTCGATAGGTCTCCTTAAAAGAACCATGCAAAAAAATTTTCGCTTTTTTCGGCTCTTCCCCCAGGACCAGCCGTCCTACTTTTCCAAGCCGCACCGCTCCAGCGGTATGGGAGCTAGAGGGTCCAATCATTACAGGTCCGATAATATCTAAAATATCCATCTTCCAAAACCATCCTCCTAAAGGGAGACCGGTACTAAAGAAAAGGTTCCCACATCCACCAGTCCTAAGTCGGTAAGTTTAAGCTCCGGAATAACCGGCAGACTTAAAAAGGCCAAGGTCATAAAAGGATCGTAATCGTCATAAACTCCAAGGCTTCTAACCAACCGGTGAAGTTTTTCCAGTTCTTCCTGGACTTCATTAAGGGCACGGTCAGACATTAAACCGGCAATCGGTAAAGGTAGGCTCCCTAAAACCTTACCATCAGCCACTACCGTAAGCCCTCCCCCAATTCGCTGTAGTTCCTCTACCGCCAGGACAATATCGTCATCGTTAATACCCGCCACCACTAAATTATGAGAATCATGGGCTACCGTAGAGGCAATTGCTCCCTTTTTAAGTCCAAGACCGTGAATTAATCCAACCCCTACATTGCCAGTATAATTATGCCGTTCAAATACTGCAAGTTTTATGATATCTTTTTCAGGGACGATTTTAAAGTACCCTCCTTCTACCGGCAATTCCAGCTCCAGTTTTTTGGTTACAATCTGGCGGGGCACAAGCCCAATTACCCGGGCCTTATTGGAGCTAGCCGGTATTTTTAGTTTTTCCGGCTTAATTTCCTTTAACCGCATGGTGTTCCGTACTTCCCGGTCAGCCACCGGGTAGCCGCTAAAAAGGGGCTTGCCTTCTTTGGCCACTAACTTGCCGTCTTTAAACACTAACTTTGGCCGAAACTCCCCTAAATCAGCAAAAACCAGTAAATCAGCCCGGTAACCGGGAGCTACTGCCCCTAAATCATAAAGCCTAAAGTAATTAGCAGCATTTATGGTAGCCATTTGGAGAATTGTCGCCAAATCCGCCCCTGCTTCTACCGCTAATTTAACCATATGATTTATTGAACCAAGTTTAATTAAATCCTCCGGGTGCCGATCATCAGTAACAAACAAGCAGCGGGAAGCGGTATAACGGTTAACCACCGGTAAAAGATCTAATAAATTCTTCGTTGCCGAGCCTTCGCGCAACATTAAATACATCCCGTAAGCCAATCGTTCCCGGGCTTCCTCAGCAGTAGTACACTCATGTTCCGAGGTTACGCCCGCGGCAATATAAGCAGTGAGCTCCTTCCCGGTAATTCCCGGGGCATGGCCATCAATTAGCTTTTCATTGGCAACCGCTAATTTTTTCAGCATTTCTTCAGAAGCAGTTAAAACCCCTGGGTAATCCATCAGCTCTCCTAAGCCTAACACCCGGGGGTGATTTATGAACTGGGCCAATTCCTTAGCGGTTAAGGTTGCTCCAGCTGTTTCCAGGGGAGTTGCCGGCACGCAGGAGGGTAACATTACATAAATATTTATCGGCAAATTTTCACTGGCATTAAGCATATACCTAATTCCCGCAGTTCCAGTAACATTGGCAATTTCATGGGGATCGACCACTGCCGTTAGAGTCCCCATCGGCACCAGGGCCCGGGCAAATTCAGCGGGAGAAACCATGGAACTTTCAATATGCACATGTCCATCTATAAACCCCGGCGTAACATAGGCACCTTGAAGATCTATTTCTTCTTTTCCCGAGTAATCCCCAATCCCGGCGATGTAGCCGGAAACCACAGCTACATCGCCAGTAAAAAATTCTCCCGTAAAACTATTAAAAACGTTAGCATTTTTTAAAACCAAATCCGCAGTTTTGGTACCTAAAGCTACTTCCACCAAATCTTTAACCGGCTTCATTGTAATCACCTAGGCTAAGCTAACCCCAACCCGGTTAGCTACTCGTTTTAAACTTTCATTGGCTTTCCGGCGAACTTCCGCCTCATCCATTGTTTTTAACATCCGGTTTTCCATAACAATTTTTCCATCAACTATAGTCGTTAAAACATTGCTGCTCTGGGCCTGGTAAACTAATTGGGTATATATGTTTACTCCTTCATTGGGAGTTGTTCTCATTTCGTCTAAATCCACAATCACCACGTCTGCCTTTTTACCCACTTCCAAGCTACCAATCTGGTTCTCTAAGCCCATAGCCCTTGCTCCACCTATGGTAGCCATTTCAAAAACCTTATGGGCCGGCATGGACGTTGGTCCGTAAAACGGCTTTTGAATTAACGCTGCCATCCGCATTTCAATAAAGGCGTCTAAATTATTATTACAGGGAGCTCCATCGGCCGCAATTGATACTTCTGCTCCTAAATCCAAGAGTTCCGGAATTTTAGCAATACCCGAGGCCAGTTTTAAATTAGAAGAGGGGCAGTGGGCAATTTTAGTTTTGGACTCGGCCAAAACTTTCATTTCCTGTTCATCTAAGTGAATGCAGTGGGCTAAAATTAAATTAGGAGCAGTCATCCCCAGTTTTTCTAGGTAAAGGACGTTCCGCATCCCCCGATCCTGCAGTACGAACTCCACTTCCCCTTTATTTTCCGAAGCATGGGTGTGAATACGTACTTTATACCGGCCAGCTAATTTAACTACTTCTCTTAATAAATCATCGGTACACGATACCGCAAAACGGGGAGTAAAAGCATACATGATGCGCCCATTATCTCTGCCATGCCACTTTTCTAAAAGCCGCACACTTTCATTAAGGGCATTTTCGGTAGTATCCTGCATCGTTTTGGGCACCTCAGTGCCGTAGTCCATCATGCATTTCCCGGAAATCGCCCGGATACCGCCATCATAAATTGCCTGGAAGTTAGAATCGGTATGGTTTACCGTTGCCATGTCAACAATAGCGGTGGTACCACCTTTAAACAGTTCGCCAATACCTAACATCGCCGAATAGTAAAGGGATTCGGGGTCGTGGCCTCCTTCTAAGGGCCAGATTCTAAGCTTTAACCAGTCTAAAAGTTCCAAATCATCAGCCTGTCCCCTAAAGAGGGTTTGACAAAGGTGGATGTGCGTTTGGATCAAGCCTGGAATTACCACTTTGCTGGTAGCATCAATTACTTTATCTGCAGTGACGCTTAAAGATGGGCCAATTTGCTTTATAGTATTGCCTTCAATGTAAAGATCCCCTTGGAATATATCGCGGTTAGCGTTCATTGTTACGATAGTGCCATTTTTAATTAAAATTGACATAACAGTCACTCCCTTGGTAGGCAATTTGGGCTAACCATTGTAAACTAAATTTGCAACTTTTCCCACAAGGATTAAAGACCAGGCATTACGCCTGGCCTTATCATCCTAGTTTTTTACTCATTTGTTTAGTGAAGCCGCATATAGAAATTAATAGCAAAAGCTATAGAAACAATCCACATAACCCAACTGATATCTTTAAACTTTCCGGTGAGGGCTTTGACGAGAGTATATGAAATGAAGCCAAAACCAAAACCACTAGCAATACTGTAAGTAAGGGGCATCATAATGATAGTCATAAAGGCCGGAAAAGCTTCGGTAAAATCATCAAATTCGATATGTCTTATTTCCGCCAGCATCAAAGCCCCTACTAAAATTAAAGCTGGAGCAGTAGCAAAGCCTGGAACAATACCAATAAGCGGAGCAAAAATTAAAGCTACAATAAAGAGTATCGCCACTGTAATTGCTGTTAAACCGGTCTTACCTCCTTCGGCAATTCCAGCAGCACTTTCAATGTAGGAGGTAACCGTGGTTGTTCCCAACAATGAGCTTATGATAGTTCCGATAGCATCAGTGGTCAGCGCCCGGTCTAAGTTTTCAATCTTGCCATTTTCGTCCATTAGCCCGGCTTTCCTGGTTAAACCAATTAAGGTTCCCATGTTGTCAAAAAGTTCTACCATGGTCATGGTAAAAACGATATTAAATATGCCAAACTTCCAAGCGCCGGCAATATCAAGTTTTAATAACGTCGGCTTAATATTGGGTAAATTGAAACTCATAATGCCGCTTAAGCTTTTAGGCACCGGAACAACCCCAAAAATCATTCCCAATATCGTAGTAGTTAAAATGCCAATTAACATGGAGCCTTTAACATTTCTTGACATTAAAACTGCAGTTAAGACTAAGCCAACAAGAGCCAAAAGCGGTTCAGGCTTGGTGATATGACCGAGGGTAACAAAAGTTGCCTGGTCTGCAACTACAATACCTGCGTTTTTTAAGCCAATAAACGCAATAAATAAACCAATACCCACACCAATAGCAGCTTTTAAGTTGTTGGGCACCGCATTAACAATCGCCTGCCGAATTCCACCGATCGTTAAGATCAAGAAGAAAATACCGGAGAAGAAAACTGCTCCAAATCCCACCTGCCAAGGCAAATGTAATTGAGCCACAACAAAGTAGGCAAAAAAGGCGTTTAAGCCCATACCCGGTGCTACCGCCACCGGGAAGTTAGCCCAGAGGCCCATGAGCGTTGTTGCTATCGCCGTAGAATAGATAGTAGCAGCAATCGCTGCTTCCTTGGGCACTCCCGCATCGGCTAATATACCCGGGTTGACAAAAATAATGTAAGCCAGGGTAACAAAGGTGGTTAAACCAGCTAAAACCTCGGTTCTTACACTGGTTCCCTTCTGGCTCAACTTAAAAATCCGGTCGAGCGCTCCTTGATTAGATGCCATAACCATACCCCTTTCTTAATAATTTTTTTATAATTCCTCCGGTGCCCCTTTATAATAACCCTTCCGGGTTATTACCCATAACCTTGTAAATCATCTTTATATACTTTTTACTATATTACCCCGGTACTTACGTTAATTGTTTATAACTTAACTTTATCTTTCTTCTGTATTACTTATTCGACAAGGATTTTAAAATTCCTGCTTTAATTTTCAGAAAAAATATTATTTTGTCACATTTTGTAGATTTTTTCTTTTAATCTTATTAATTTTGTTTATAATCTTTGGCTAACATACTGAGTAACCCGTTCTTTAAGCTCTGCCCCTTCTTCCAAGAAAGCTGCCACCCTTTCCCGGGCCGCCCTAACATAGCCTTCATCTTTAATGGAAGTAAGGTTAATTTTAACATTCATTACCGCTCCTTGTAAACCAGCATAAGCCATTTGTGCAGCCACCCCCGCATCGGACAGAGCATTGGGATTACCTTTTTCAGCAATTTTTGGACACAGCCGCAAAACTTCCAGGCATTTTTCCGCAACTTCCAGGGGAACATCAGCAGCTTTTTTATAAGCTTCTTGAATTTTAGCCAAACGTTCTTTTTTCTGTTCCTCGGTATCTTTCGGAAGCTTAAAGGCAGCCATCACATCATTAAAAACTTCCGTATCAATATCAATTAAGTTAACTAAACGTTCGTAGAGAGCTTCGGTTTTATCTTTTAAGGGTGCCAGTTCCTCCTCTACGCCGGCAAACTTTTCCCGCCCGAGGGTTAAATTTAACACCATATTTAAGAGAGCAGCACCATTAGCTCCGGCTAAAGCCGAAACACTTCCGCCGCCGGGAGCCGGAGATGAAGAAGCTAGCTCTTTAATAAAGCCACGAAGAGACAGGTCTGTTAGCATAAATCCACCTCCTTTTTAAATTAAGGGCAGGGAAAACCCTGCCCTTTGTTCATTAAATTAAGTCCGGAATATGGTTCTCCCGAATTTGGTCGCGGTTAAAGTTTTCCAGTTGCAGAAAATATTCTGCTACCCGTACCAGGGCTTCCTGCGGTACAGTACCCACTAATTCCGTTCCTACTACCGGTACGCCCCAGCGAGCTGCCTCGGACTTCACAAAGTTATAGGTTCTATAAAGGGGACAAGCTTCATGGTCAAACATGTTCATGGAAACCACTACTTGATTCCTATCGGTAAACTTCAAAGCTACCGCCCGAACGAAAGTAAAGCCGCCGGAAGGTCCTCGAACCGCTTTAGCAATTTGCTTGGCAATCTCCAGGTTATCAGTACCAAGAATAACGTTAAACGCCACCAGAGGATTGGTACCAGCGCTAACAATAGTAGCACCTTTGTGGACAAAATTTTTCACATCGCCAATATCCGGCAACCGCTTGGGATCAGGATTTTCCGAAAGTAAAAGATCCCTTAAGCCTTCATACTGACCTTTCCGGATAAAATCAAGAGCTTTTTTCTCAGGAATTCTAGCGTTTTCCCCGGCAAAGTAAATGGGAACCCCGGTCCGCTTGTTTAACTCAACGCCAATTTCTTCAGCCAGTTGGATGCACTCTTCTAAAGTGATGTTTCTCATGGGAAAGATAGGAATGGTGTCCTGAGCCCCAATGCGCGGGTGGCTACCCCGTTGCTCTTCCATATCAATTAATTCAATGGCTTTGGCTGCCATGTTAATTAAGGCTTCTTTTAACGGTTCGGGCTTCCCGATTAACTCTACTACCGTCCGGTTAAAATCAGCATCGGGAAAATACCCGATTAATTTTACGCCGGGAATATTCCGGACCTGGTCGACAATCGCCTCAACCACTTCTGTCCGCCGGCCTTCGGAAAAGTTGGGTACGGCATGGATGTACTTGTTCATACTGCATCTCCTCCTTAAGGTATAATGTTTTTATTTACAAGCTGGAACTGTCCAGCTTTAAAAGCGCTTCTAAAACACCCCCAGCTACCGCCAGGGCTTTTTCGGATATCGTTGTGGCGTATTCAGGAATTCCCCGGGGATCGATATCGCCTATTTTCATGCCTGCCCTCACGTCCACTTCCGGATGAATTAAGCCGCGAACTACTCCGGAAATTTGGGCAATAATTTTTTCTCCAGCAACTTCTCCCAACACCATCCCGGCATTTACCCTTTGACCAAAATCACAATACCAGTGCACCCGCCCACTGGCAGAAGCATAAATTACCCGCCTAACGGTGTGCCCACCAATTTCCCCGGGAACACCGGTATTGGGCTCAGCTGTACCCTGATAAATTGCCCGTCCCAAAAAATGTCCTCTTTTCGTTTCAATTACCGCGTGCACATCATCGGGTGCGGTAAACCCGGGGCCCACTCCTATGACTATTTTGGCTTCATCTTTGGTCGTCCCTAAATTTCTTTTAGCAAGTCTAGCGTCTACCACTGCCCAGGGCTTTAACCCTTTGACTGCTACCCCTTCTTCATCGGGAACAACAGGAACGATGCCATTTACCAGTAAATTGGGAACTTCCAAAAGGGTAGCTTTCTTGGCTAAAACTCCTTCCACGGTATGTTCACCGGTAAATACCGCCTGGGCAAAAGCTACCGGTCGGCGTATGGTCGTTGGCTTTAGAAGTTCAGTTGCCACCACTTTAAATCCCGCTTGATATAAACGCCAGATGATCCCCGACGCAATATCTCCTGCTCCTTTTACCAGAATAAGTTTTCCGTAAGGTTCATAATCCTCAGGCTTATCTAAATCAAAAACCACCCCATAGTCCTCCGTATCAATAGTTTTTGGCGTTAACTCCGGTAAAAGCTGGCGAAGACCTACATCCCCGAAAAGTCTACTAAATAGTGAAAAATAGCGTCGTGGTAGATAAACCGGATGTCCCCGCCGGCCTTGAAAACTTAAGGCCCAAACCTCTTCGGGAGCTTTTTCAATGGCAGCGAAAAAGGTTTTCAGGGTCGTTGGGGCAATAAACGGCATATCCCCAAGGGCTACCACTACCCCTTGCCAGCTGGGAGGTATTAGGCGAGCAGCTTCGCGGAGCGTTCCTCCCATGCCTTCCTGGACAGAACTCGGCGCAATAAGCAAAGGAGTAATTACCAGAATCTCGGGAAAAGTCTGCTGATACAGGGTAACGGTTTGTTCTAGAACAGTTTTCCCCAAAAGGGGAAGGGAAAGTTTGTTTCTGCCCATCCTCCGGGAACTACCCGCTGCTAAAATTATGACTCCCACTATCCCGACAAGATGTAGCCCTCCTTTAACGAGCCATAGGTCACCAATAAATCGGGTATTGCTTTAAATAAAGTAATCACTTCCTCTAAGAGCCTTTTCTCAATTACCTCGGCCTGATTTAAAAAAACTACTTTGTTTTTGGTACGGGGTGAAAAATATTTCCCTTCCCTAACCAGTTTCAGTAAATCTTCAGGAGTAATAATCCTCCCCGGTATATTTTTTCCCCGGTGGATATATTCACTGCTATAGGGTTTATTTAAGGCCGATAGTCCTATAACTGCTATAACGGTCGCGGGCACTTGGGGCAGTACCGGTTCATGGGCAAGATGTATTTTTAAAGGCCGGCGATTGCTGCCATCCGCTTCAATAAGCATAGGTATCGGGTTATGCCGGTAAAATTTCTCTATTTCCTCCGGGGAAAAACCAATTATTTTCTCCTTTTCCACCCGCTTTCCTGCAAGAACCTTTCTTCCCTCGTGGAATAACGGAAGAAGTTGATCTAAACTTTCTGCCTGGTAAAAGGGAACTTCTTCCCGGGGTGGATAAGCAAGTTTGGTAGTAGTGGTGAGGAGAAGGGGGCCGGTAATATTTTGCGCTAAATAATACATCAAAGACGTCTTGCCCCCGCCTCCCGTAAGCCAAATCGGCTCCGGTAAACTATAACCTGCAAAGTTAATCATTGCTTTGTTCTTTTTCCTTGAGAGCTTTTAAGATTTTTTCCGGGGTAGCCGGAAGTTCAGTAATTCTTACTCCAATGGCGTTATAAATGGCATTTAAAATAGCAGGCATTGTGGGAAGCATCGCCGGTTCTCCAACCCCTTTTGCTCCATAAGGGCCGGTTTCTTCGTAAGTTTCTACAATTACCGGTGTAACTTCAGGCATATCCATTGCTGTGGGAATTAAATATTCGGTAAAGCTTGGGTTTTGAATTTGGCCGTTTTTAAGCTCCACTTCTTCCGTTAAAGCCCAACCTACCCCTTGAGCCACGCCTCCCTGAATTTGACCTTCTACGGAAATTCGGTTAATTGCCCGACCTACATCATGGGCAGCAACTATTCGTAATACTTCCACTTTCCCGGTCTCGGTATCTACTTCAACTTCCGCAATTTGCGTGGCAAAGGCGTAGGGATAATAGGGGGCTCCTTGGCCAGTTTCCGGATCGACCACAGTAGAGTGCGTTGTAAAGCTTGCTTCCCCAATCAAACGGTTCCCCTTAAAGCGGGCGTGACTTGCCAACTCCGCTACAGCTACCCGTTTTTGCGGAAAAGTTTTGACATAAACATAACCATCTTTAACATCAAGACCGTCAATGGTATTGACCGCTAAAACCCCCGCAGCAAAATCCAACAAAATTTTTTTAGCCTTGGCGGCTGCCAATTTTACCGCATTTCCAGAGGTATAAGTTTGCCGGGTTGCTGCAGTAGTACCGGCATCCGGTGTACAGTCGGTATCCGCCGAAATTAAAGTAATCTTCTCAATAGGAAGGCCCAGTTCTTCTGCCGCAATCTGGGTTAAGATCGTATTGGATCCCTGGCCACAGTCTGCAGCACCGGTTAATACGGTTGCACTTCCATCATCGTGGATTTCTACCACTGCGGAAGAAACGTCGGGAAAGCCATTACCATAACCGGTACCATAAAAAATTGAAGCCATTCCGATTCCCCGTTTTTTCACCGCTCGCTCACACCTCCTTATTTAAGCTCTGCGACGTTCCAGCCAAAATGCTTGGCTGCCTCAATCATCGTTTCTTTTAACCCTACGCTCATGTCTAATATTTGGCCAGTAGCCGTTTCTGAGCCCCTTTCAAAGGCATTACGCCAGCGAAGGGTAAAGGGGTGTAGCTTTAGCTTTTCCGCCAGCATGTCCATTATCGCTTCGTACGCCATTGGTGGTTGAGCTGCTCCAAAGCCTCGCATAGCTCCGGTAAAGGGATTGTTAGTGTGAACGGCATAAGAATCAACTTTTACATTATGGATAACATAAGGTCCTGTTGCGTGAACTGCAGCTTTTCTTAAGATATTCGGCGACCAGGAAAGATAAGCACCGGCATCGCCAATAATTGTAGCTTCAAGGGCCACCAGTTTCCCATCCCGGGTGGCTCCTACCTTATAATCCATATACATTGGATGGCGCTTACTATGCGCTTTAAAAGATTCACTGCGATCGTAAACAATTTTCACCGGTCGTTTTAAAACCATTGCCGCAAGACAAGCGTGGATTTGGACAGTCATATCTTCTCGACCGCCAAAAGCTCCACCCACTGCCGTAGTAACTACCCGCACCCGGTTTTGGGGAATCCCCAGAGCTCTTGCAATTTCTGTTCGATCCCAGTGGGGATACTGGGTTGCTACATAAATTACCACATGACCCCGTTCATCAACGGTCGCTACCCCCGCCTCCGGCTGCAGAAAAGCCTGGTCCACCATGGAAGTTTTAAAACTTTCCTCAACTATTACCTCTGCTTGGGCAAAACCCTTTTCCACATCCCCTTTGCGAATTTTGAGGTGATAAGCAATGTTACCGTTTTCCCGAAGTTTAGGAGCAGTTTCTTTCATTGCCTCCCGGGGATCAAAAACCGCAGGCAGCTCTTCATATTCCACTTCAACCAATAAAGCCGCTTCCTCCGCAATATCCTGAGTTTTGGCCACTACCAGGCAAAGGGCGTCATTTATGGAAGTAACTTTACCGTCGGCAAAAACGGGGATATCCGGATGCAAAACCCCATGACCATTGTGACCGGGCACATCTTTGGCGGTAAATACTTTTAATACTCCCGGTAAGGCTTCGGCTTTGGAAACATCAAGCTTCGTTATTCTTGCATGAGGATACTTTGAGCGAACGGTTTTTCCATAAACCATCCCGGGGAGGTAAATATCCTGGGGAAACACTGCCCGGCCGGAAACTTTAGCGATTCCATCAATCCGCCAGGGGGACTGACCAACCACTCTTTCCTCCATCTACTTTCCCTCCTTTCGGGCGGCAAGCTCCACGGCCTCAACGATTTTGTTGTAACCGGTACAACGGCAAAGGTTACCAGAAATAGCCACCTTAATTTCCTCCCGGGTAGGATTGGGGTTTTCCTTTAATAAGGCATAGGAAGTTAAAACCATCCCCGGAGTACAAAAGCCACATTGGACTGCTCCCGCTTCTAAAAAAGCTTCTTGAACAGGATGGAGCTTATCCGGGGTTCCCAATCCTTCGATGGTGATAATCTCCCGGCCATGGGCACTATGGGCCATGACCAGGCAAGAATTTACCGGTTTTCCGTCTAAAAGAACCGTACAGGCGCCGCATTCCCCTTCCCCACAACCTTCCTTAGTTCCGGTAAGATGCAGATAATCCCGGAGGAAATCCAAGAGGCGGAGGTGGGTTGGAACCTCCATTTCAACTAATTTTCCGTTTACAATAAGGGAAAGCTTTTTCTTTTCCACAACTACTACCTCCCCCGGCGCAGTTCAATAAGATTTAAAACTTCCCGCATAACTCCCGCTACTGCCTCCCGTTTATAGGGAGCAGAAGCACGGCTTCCCAGTTTTTCGGCCACTAGCTTTTTAGCCAAGAGAAGAAATTGTTCTTTGGTTTCGTTGGTAAATTCCCGTCCCACTAAAAACTCTTCCAATTCTTTTGCTCTAAAGGGATTGGGAGCAACGGAGCCTAAAGCTACCCTTGCTTTTTCTACTTTATTGCTGGAAAATACTATTTCCACTGCCCCAGAAATCCGGGAAATAGCCAGCGCGTTTCTGCGCCCAAGTTTATAAAAGCCACTAATACTTTGCGGATAGGGATTTAAAATTACTTCCTCTAATAATTCGTCGGGGGCTAAAGATGTTTTACCGGAACCTTGCAGAAGGTCAGTAAGTAAAAGTTCCCTAGAACCATTTTTACTTCTAAGCTTAGCAACTCCATCAAATAATACCAATGCAGGAACTGAATCGGCAGCCGGTGAGGCATTTATAATATTGCCTCCAATAGTCCCCTGATTTCTTATTTGGGGGGAACCAACAACACTACAAGCATCGGCAAGGGCTGGAACTTTTTCGCGAACAAGTTGGGAATTGGCAACTTCCGTAAAAGTTGTTGCTGCTTTAATCACAATCTTTCCGTCAAATTCAGCTATACCTTTTAAAGCAGCAATATGGGTAATATCTACTAAAGCCGTTGGCTTTATTTTGCGCTCCCGTAAGTACAAAACCAGGTCGGTACCCCCGGCAAGGATTTTATAATTTTCCTGTCCTGTAGCCAGAAGTTCCAGGGCTTCCTCTAAAGTTTCCGGACGATAATAACCCACCTTTTGCATTAAAAAGCCCCTCCTTATTTAACCGGCGGAATAATCCTGAAGCTGTTGACGTCAACCAAACCCTGGTCAGTTATTTTCCATTTGGGACTGGTAGTTAAGGCCAGAAACGACAAATGCATAAACGGTGCGTGGACAGTACAACCCAGTTCGCTCTCCGCCAAGCGGTGAAGCGCGGCAAGCTTTTGCGAAAGCTCAAAACCATCCAGTTCATCGGTAATAAGGCCCCCAACCGGGAGTCGTAAATCTCCTAAAACTTGACCGTTTTTAACTACAGCAACTCCACCGCCCATTTCAATGACGCGATTTACCGCTAAAGCCATGTCTTGATAATTTGTCCCCACGACGATTATGTTATGGGCGTCGTGGCTAACACTTTCGGCAAAGGCCCCACTTTTTAAGCCAAAACCTTTAACAAAAGCTCTTCCGATACTGCCCTTTCGTCCATACCTTTCTACAGCTGCTATGGGTAGAACATCCTGAGCAAGATCCGCTTGGGCCGCACCACCGCTTACCGGAACGGTAAATTCATAAGCGTCCGTTAGGTTCTGGTCGGGGATAAGGCCAATAGTCCGCACTACCGCACTGGAACCGGTAGCTTTCACCTCTAAAACCTCAGCAGTTACCGGCTTACATTTCACCGAGTGTTTAACTTCCTCAGGATAAGTATATTTAGGTATATTTACCACCATCCGGCCTTTTTCGGCCATCAACTTACCCCCGATATAAACTTTTTCTATTTTCATTTCCATTAAATCCGATATCACTACTAAATCGGCCATCTTACCGGGAGCCAAAACACCCACATGTTTTAAGCCAAAATAAGTTGCAGGATTTATAGTAACCATTTGTATTGCTTCAACCGGGTCAATGCCTTGCCTTATAATCCGGGACACTACCCAGTTCATGTGACCATTTTTTGCTAAATCTTCGGCTACCATATCGTCCGTTGCCCCAATTAACCTCCGGGAATCAAGACCCTCTTCCGTTACCGCCCGAATGCACTCCGCCATATTCTTCTGGGTAGAGCCTTCCCGCATAAAAACATACATGCCGTAGCGAAGTTTTTCTACACACTCATCTTTTCTAGTAGTTTCGTGGCAGGACGCCTCGGTACCCGCAGCAATTAAGTGAGCTGCCAGTTCACTGCCAAAAAGCTCCGGTGCATTCCCGTCGATCATTTTACCGATGGATTGGGCATAAGTAGTTGAGGAGATAAGGTCTGTGATAACCTCCGGCGTATATCTATAAACATACTTAGCATTAGAAAACCCCTGAAGTTCACCAATACCAATAACATTAGGATAATTCAAAATCTCCGGCATATCTTTAGAGGTGATATCGTAGCCAGCCGTTTCTAAACCCGGGCAATCGGGGGTAAGAGCCGGCACTACCAGATAAACCCGGTTGGGTACCACTTTGGTTTCTTCCGCCATGGCCTTAATGCCAATCGGTCCCAAGGCATTTCCAATCTCGTGGGGGTCCGCCACCAGCGTGGTGGTACCGGTAGGGATAGAAAGTCTACTAAACTCCGAAATGGTCAACATACTGCTTTCAAAATGCATGTGCGAATCAATAAACCCCGGAGAAACGTAATATCTTCCCCCTAAATCCACCACTTCCGTTTCCGGCCCAATTAAATCAGAAGCATCCCCAACTTTTAAAATATACTGATCATAAACCGCCACATCCGCTTGATAAATTTCCCGGGTAATAACGTTAATTACCAGACCGTTTTTTAAAACCAGCGTTGCCTTTTGGTCCGGATCCATTAAAACATCCACCAGTTTACGCCGGATGACTGCGGTCTTAAAGGTT
Source organism: Carboxydothermus pertinax (assembly GCF_001950255.1). Taxonomy (NCBI): domain Bacteria; kingdom Bacillati; phylum Bacillota; class Clostridia; order Thermoanaerobacterales; family Thermoanaerobacteraceae; genus Carboxydothermus; species Carboxydothermus pertinax. The sequence continues at coordinate 174,396 of NZ_BDJK01000006.1, read as the reverse complement.
TGAGCGTCCATAAAAGACCTCCTTTAGCTTCGTTGCCATTCCAGCTTATCCACAATACCTACAATTGCAGCATCAATAGGCACGTCCCCCCGGCGTACCGCAAAAGGTGCAACACTACCGGTAACATAAAGTACCAATTCACCAATTCCCGCGCCTACCGTATCAACCGCCACAAAAGGCTGGCCAACGGGATTTCCCTCTAAATCCACCGGTTGGGTTACCAACATCTTCGTTCCTACTAAAGTTTCGTCTTTTCGCGTAGCAACCACATTCCCGATAATCTTTCCTAACAGCATCTCATCACCGCCTTATTCACCATAAGTAATTTTTATTTTTTTCTGGGCGGCATATTCCCGGGCAAGATCAGTTAAAATTGCCTTTTGCGGCACGATTACTTCTACCTCCTTCAAGTTTAAGAGGTCGTCCCGGGTAACAATGCGTTTTTTTATTTTTATCCTGGTAAAAGAGGTTTCTTTGGGTATCTCAGGATTAGGCAGGGCAAGGTATGGTGAAAGTTTTGCCAAAATTTTTTTACCCTCATAAAGAAATATTTCCTGCTCGCGGACTTTCTCGATATTTTCCTGAATCAGCTTTACCAAACCCGCCGGCGGGTTGTTAAATCCCCGCCTTTTAAAACCCTCCCCATCGGGCAAGGCTCCATCAACAATACCTAGAACCGGTTTACCGGCAAGTTTGGCATGAAATATTATTGAAGCTAAGGGTTCATCATAAATACCATGGGCAAGTTTTCCCACAAGATTTGCTGTGATAACCGGTAAAAAAACCAGCGAAATGGTCTTTAAAAAATCATAATTTTTAAACTCTTCCCCGTTATGAATTAGGGAAACACCGGTTAAAGATTTAAGGTTTTCTTCCCCGTAAAGGTTAAAAGCATTTTGGCTGGCAACTACCATTAAGTCATAAGTAGTTTTAATCCTTTCCAGGGCCAGAAACCCTTCCTCAGCACCACCGGTAGCACCGGCAATTAAGATTAATGCTTTAGGTTTAAAACTCTCTGTAGTCTTTTGTTGTCCAAGATAATTTTTCATGGCGGTAAGATAGATGGACATTCTTTCACCCCTAACCAAAAAGCGCAATCCCAAGGGGGGTTACCAGCAAAGGATGGGGAGGAACATAGGCTATCCTACCCAGAAACTTAGAAAATTCCTCGCCAAAGCCCTCAAGGTAGGCAGTACCACCAACCAAATAAACAGGTAAATTATGGTCATAATTGATTATTTTTTCCTTAACAATTAAGGCCATTTTTTCAATAACAGGTCGTACTATCGGCAAAATTTCCTTATGGCGCGTTCTATCTTTTTTTATTTTTTCCGCTTCCTCAAAGGTAATTTTATAACCCCCAGCTAAAACCAGGGAAAGGTGCGTACCACCGGTAGGTTCATCAAAGGTAGCAGTTATCTGACCGCTTTCAAGTACGGCAATTCCGGTAGTCCCACCGCCAACATCCACTACTATCCCCTGCTCAATGCTTAAAGCCCGGGCCGCAGCTACCGGTTCATCAACCAGGGTCACCGGTTCTAATCCCGCCCCGGCAATTACATGGCCACAGGCTTCGGCATTGCGACCAACCGTCCCCGGGGGAATAGCGGTAGCTGCTTTAGAAAGCTCAGTACCTAAAAGCCGTTCTACTTTCGCTTTTAGCTCCCGGACGATTTGGATAGCACCAAGATAATCTACCACCAGGCCGTCTTTCACTACACTGGCCCATTTTAGTGCTCCAGCTACTGGTATTCCCTTTTGGTCGGTAACCACCAGAACAATATCTGCGGTACCCAGGTCAACCCCAACTTTATAGGGCGGTGGCAACGGATTGGTTTTTTCATTTATTATTAGCTCATTTAAAAGAAAAAGCTTTTGTTCAATCTCCACCCAACCCCTCCTAAATGGGGGGATAGCTCGGGGTAAGTTCCCGGGCTATTTCCCTTGGATTTTGGCAAGAATCTGGCTTTCCACTTCCGCATGGGGACGGGGAATTACATGAACCGCTACTAACTCCCCAACTTTTTGGGCAGCAGCAGCACCGGCATCGGTAGCAGCTTTAACCGCACCCACATCACCCCGCACCATCACGGTAACTAGGCCAAAACCAATTTTTTCGTAAGCGACAATAGTTACATTGGCAGCTTTAACCATCGCATCGGCCGCTTCAATTGCTGCCACCAAACCTTTAGTTTCCACTAAACCTAAGGCTTCACCCATGATAAAATACCTCCTTAAATTTATTTTGCTTTTTTATTTTCCTTGTTTTTACTCTCTTCTTTCTCGGGAGTTTTTACCAACGATTCTTTAGTTTCAGCGCTAAAAATAATTTTATCTAATTCCAAATGAGGTCTGGGTATAACGTGAGACGTTAATACTTCCCCTACTTTTTGAGCAGCAGCTACCCCTGCATCAACCGCCGCTTTTACGGCTGCTACCTCTCCTTCTAGTTTTAAAGTAACAGAAATTTTTTTGCCAACACCAATTACCCTTTCAAAACCTAAAAAGGACACATTGGCAGCTTTTACTGCTGCATCTAAGGCGGTCATAGCAGTAGAATAACCAATTGCTTCAATTAAGCCAAGGGCTTTATCCATTTAATATACCTCCTTTAAGCCCTCAATTCGGCCAGCACCCTTTCCCCAACTTCCCGGGCTGCATCTAACGCATTTTTTACTGCTGCGGAGTCTCCAGTGACCGTAAGCCATACTTCGTTAGCAAATGCTTGCTCCACCGAAGGTCCCCAGAACGATACTGGCGTAACAAAGGCCGTTTTCAGAGCAGTATCACTCATTAAAAGTCCTACTCCCGCTGGGGCACCAATAATGATGCCAAAGGCCTGGTTTAAGGGAGCTCCAAAGGCTTTATTTAAGGCCGCTGCTGCCCTGGCGGAGTAATGAGTTTCGATCTTACCCGCCTTAGTTTGGTGCACGTTTTGGGTATACTCCTCGGTAGCCTTTAGGGCCAATTCCACTGCTCGCATTACATCGGCCACATCTTCCGCTCCAAATATAGCGAAAATCCCGTGACCTGGTCCACCTAAATCATCCCGGGCCAGTTCTAAGCGCACCAATTCAGAGTTGGTCTTCTTTACCGCTTCGTCAGCAGCCATAATTTGGGCTGCAGCGCCCACCCGCGAGCTTATAACTCCCAAGGCCCGGAAACTTCCAGTGGTTTGTAAATATTTGCGAAGGCCCGGATCAAGGTTGGGAATTACATAACCTACAGTGTTACCGGCAGCTACTCCAATAAACGTGGCTTGGCCATAATTTTTGCGCAATTGCTCCTCAACGGTCATTGCAAGAGAAGGCTTAGAAGCGAAAGCCGGCGGATCATTTACCGGAGTATTTTCAGCAACTGGCTTTACCGGTGGTCGCATGGAAATGGTAAAAAGGGTACCACTGGTAGGAAAATTAGCTGCCGAACCAGTTGTAAAGTAATTTTCCGCCTTTGTTGCGGATGGTTTTACCCCTAATAGCCGCTCCTTACCTTTTTCCCTCTGGTAGTTAGGACGACTAATAACGGTAGTTGTTTCCCGGATCTGTCTGTTTAAAACATCTCTAACTATCTTATCCACAAGATTTTCCAAGGTTCTTCACCCCCTTATTTAACGGGTATAACTTTCAACATTTCTTCATGGGGTCTGGGGATGACGTTAAAGGAAACAATTTCGCCAACCTTTTGGGCTGCCGCAACGCCTGCCTCTACCGCAGCTTTAACCGCCGCCACATCTCCTTGGATTGTAATATTAACCAGGCCCGAACCTACCACCCGGTACTCAATAATATGAACATTAGCTGCTTTAACCATCGCATCGGCCGCTTCAATGGCCGCTGTAAGTCCCAGGGTTTCTACAAAGCCAATGGCACTTCCCATTTTTTATCCCCTCCTACCAATCCAGGGTTAGATAATCCTCTAACCGGATTTGTTCATATCCTGGTATGTGAGTTCTGGCAAATCGTTCTTTTTCCGCTAACGGATAAGTTGCGTCAATACCCATCTTCGCCGAAACTCCCCGGAGATTGTGCGAGGGTTCTAGCGGAGTTCCCTGGGCTCCAGGAATGATAACTACGTCTTGATCCGCCTGCACCCGGGTTGCAATAGCCCATTCCACCTCTTCGGGATTAAAAATATCCACATCATCATTGACCACTACCACATGTTTTATATCTTTATTGCTAGCCAGCGCTGCAAAAATTGCTTGTTTTCCCTGTCCTTCAGCCGTCTTTTTAATCGAGATAATGGCGTGGCACCGACCCCCTCCGGCCATGGTAATATGAACATCTTTGACGGAAGGAACAACATGACGGACATGGTTTAAAAGTACCACTTCCCGCATCAGGGCATTGGGTAATTTATGTTCGTAACTGCTGGGGAAAATTACCTGGAAGATTGGATTATTTCTAAAGGTAACTGCTGTTACTTCCACTACCGGTTGCATTGTTTGCGGCCCGTAATACCCCATCAATTCCCCAAAAGGTCCTTCGGGATGACGGACATTAGGAAGCATCCGTCCTTCGATAACGATTTCCGCTTCCGCCGGTACTTCCAAATCGATAGTTTTACACCGCACTAAAGCTAAAGATTCTCCAATGAGGCGACTTGCCACATTATATTTATCAAGGCCAAAGGTTTGGGTTGGTAGCTGGCTTGATAAAATAATTGCCGGATGAACTCCTAAAACCACTGCCACTTCCATGGCTTGGCCGCGCCGTTCAAAGTCATAATATTGTTCTATTAATCCCGGTGATTCAATTAAAATGCTTAAATTATTAGGTCCGTTTAGCTGCATCCGCCGGATAGAGGTAAACCGCCGGCCATAAAGAGGATCTTTAGCCACCAAAACCCCTGCCGTAATAAACGCCCCCGAATCTTTTTCATGAAAGGTTGGAATAGGAAAAAGTTTTTCTAAATCAAAGCCTTTGGTCAAAACATTTTCCTGCACCGGGCCTGAAGGTAAAAGCCGGGTTTCCCCAGGATTGGTTATGGCTTCGGTTATTTTGGTAAGCAAATCAGCTTTTTTAACCCCTAAAGCCAAAGCAAAATTTTCCCGGGTACCAACAATTCCCCCGACTGCTGGTATTTCATATCCCTCAACTTTTTGAAAAAAGGTAGGCACGGTCCCTTTAGTTTTTTTTAGTATCGCCCCTAATTCAAACTTGGGTTTTACAGGTTTTTTTACCAGATATAAGGAATTCTGCCGTTTTAGTTGCTCTAAAAACGTCCTTAGTGACGCTGTCAATAGTTAAAACCCCCTTCTTAATCTACTCCCCCCAGCGCTGAAATAAGTTATGCTCTATTCCCAGAACATCAAAAATTTTCCCAGCCATGAAGGAAACCAAATCGCTCAGGTTTTGAGGCCTATGATAAAACGCCGGGGAAGCAGGTAAAATAATTGCCCCCGCCCGAGCCAGACGCAACATATTTTCTAAATGAATTACTGTAACCGGTGTTTCCCGGGGAACAACAATTAGTTTTCGACCTTCTTTTAAGGTGACGTCAGCAGCCCTGGTTAGCAAATCTTCCCCGGTACCATTGGCAATAGCCCCCAGGGTATGCATGGAGCAGGGTACCACAACCATTCCCTGGGTTTTAAAAGACCCACTGGCAATGGGGGCAAATAAGTTATTATTTTGATAAACGTGAGCATAGCGGGAAATTTCAGCTAAGCTAACGCCACATTCGTGCTGTAATACCTTTTCGCCCATTTCGGTATATACAGTGTGAACTTCAATCCCCATTTGGGACAAAAGTTGAATTAAAGTATAGCCATAGATAGCCCCGCTGGCCCCGGTTACCCCTACCACAATTCGCATTTAATTTGCCTCCTTAGAAAGCAAAGACGGGAAAGGCCCAATTTAGGACCTTTCCCAAAAATAAGTTACCTTTTTGCTCCTTCCCGATTGGGCCATTCTTTCATGTATTCTTCTAAGGTCATAACTTCAGCAAACAACGCCATGTCTCTTAAACCTGCCTGGTGCATTTCTTCATCTTTAGAGGCACAGCAGTCGGAAATCGCAATTACATTGTAAGCATGATAGAGAGCGTCCGAGGCAGTGCTCCGAACGCAAACGTTAGTCCAAACACCGGTAACTACCACGGTGTCAATTTTTTCTTCTCTTAGATACAGGTCTAAGTCAGTGTAGGCAAAAGCGCTATGGCGACGTTTTTGCACAATGTAGTCACCTTTTTCTTCATCGGGACGAAGTTCCGGAATAAAGTCCGAACCCCAGGTTCCTTTAATGGCGTGTACCGGGCGAACTCTAAAGTCGGCATCGTTTTTCCGGTGTGCTTCCTGCACAAAAACTACATTAATCCCCTTTTCGTGGGCAAATTCTACAAGCTTCTGTAAGTTGGGAACGATTTTCTCCCCATCGGGGCATCTTAAAGGGGCATTGGGTCCAATGAAGTCGTTTAACATGTCGATGATAACAATACAGTGTCTGTCACCTTTCATATTTTCTCCTCCTTTGATAATTCGTAATGATATTTTTAACCTTTTTACAGGTTAAAATTTAATCCAGCGTTCAAGTTTAGAAATCGTTTGCCGCTTAACGAATTGGCCATACCCTGGTTTACCAACAATACCATTCTTATCATCATAAACCAGTTTACCCCGAACAATAGTTTTAACCGGCTTTCCTTTAAGCTTCATGCCATGAAGGGGAGTATATTTAGCCATGGTGTACATCTTATCTTTATCAATGGTCCATTCATAATCCAGGTCAATTACGGTAAAGTCGGCATCCGAGCCAATTTCTAAAGCACCTTTCTTGGGATAAAGGCCATAGTGGATTGCCGCATTTCGTGAGAGCACATCTACTAAGCGGGATAAGGTAAGCCGGCCTTTATTATAGCCTTCGCTAATAATTACCGGTACCATGGTTTCTACCCCTGGAATTCCCGGGAAGGCAGTCCAGATATCCATGCCCTCAGCTTCTTTTTCGGTAGGAATTTCATAAGGAGCATGGTCTGTAGCAATAAAGTCTACCCGACCATCGGCCAGCTGTTCCCAGAGCATTTCATTGTCTCTAGTAGTCCTTAAAGGCGGTGCAATTTTCGCAAACTGGCGCCACTTAGTCATCGACTCATAGGCATTTAACACCAGATAGTGAGGGCAGGTTTCAGCTGTCACGTCAATTCCCCGCTTTTTAGCTTCACCTACCAGCACGCCACCAATACCGGTGCTCATATGCACGATATGGAGCCGAACACCGGTTTCTTCGGCAAAGCTAATGGCCATCTGGATAGCAACTTTTTCCGCAAGCTCCAGGCGAGCCTCCGCCCAGGCCGGGCCATCCATCCGACCTTCTTTTCTTAATTTGTTGACATGGTAGGTGCAAAGGTCCAGGTTTTCCGCGTGAATGCCTACCGGAAGTCCAGTTTTTGCTACTTCCCGAAAGATTTCCAGCATTTCTGCATCACTAGCCGGAGGATAAGTAGGCACCGAAGGGGTCATGTAAACTTTAAAAGCTACAACCCCATAATCCGCTTGTTCTTTAATGTTGTAGAGGGCATTATTCCGGACATCTTCCCCGGTAGCGCCTCCCCACATGGCATAATCCACATAAGCCTTGTCTTTAATTACTTCCAGCTTTGCTTCAAGGTTATCGACACTTCTTACCGACGGTACACTACAGCAGGGCATATCAATAATCGTGGTAACCCCACCTGCAGCCGCTGCCTGGGTACCGGTAGAAAAGTTTTCCCGGTGGGTAAACCCGGGATCATTAAAGTGGGTGTGGGAATCAATGCAACCAGGCAATACAAGATTATTTTCGGCATCAATTACTTCGGCAACCTCGATCCCGGTAAGGTCAGTGGTAAAACCGGCAATTTTACCGTCTTTTACCAGGACATGGGTATCCACCGTTCGGTCCCCTTGAGGTATTTTGGCATTTTTCAAAACCAAATCAAAACCCATTTTAAAACCTCCTTTAAATTTTAAATATATTTTGCCCTTGCGGGCTAAAAACCTTAGAAAGTAGGTGGAGTATTAATCCAAAGCACCACCAGTTCTTCGTCGCTAATATTGCGCCAGCGGTGTTGCTGAGTGCTTTTAAAATAAAAACTATCTCCCGATCCTACCACGTATCTTTCCGTTTCATCCAACCAAATTTCCAAAACCCCTTTTAAAACGTAAACAAATTCCTCCCCCTCATGGGAAATATTTTCATTCCGCCCGGCACCCGGAGCTACAGTGTAAAGAAGCGGCTCCATTAGTGGTTCCCTCATAGCTGTTAAAAGCTCAACTTTAATCCCCTCTTCATCAGTTTCCAGTACCTGGCCATAACCGGCCCGAACTAATTTTTGCTCTTTAGTATCTAAACCTTCAAAAAAGTACAGGAGCGTTTTCTCATAAAAAGTTGCAAGCTTTTGCAAGGTAGCAATTGAAACGTTTACCTGCCCTGATTCAATTCGGCTTAGATAAGAAACCGAAACCCCGGTATGAGCAGATACTTCCTCCAAAGTAAGGCCCTTTTTATCCCGCAGCATTTTAAGCTTTTGTCCTACAGCTATCCTGGGGCCTTTTTTCTCAAATTTTACCGGTTCTTCAGGCAACTCTTCCCCTTGAGCCGCCAGATACTCTTTAACCCCAACAATGTTGAAGCCCTTTACCTGCATTAAATATTTGATTTTTTTGAGTCTTTCGATATCTTTAAGGGAATAAATACGGTAATTACCGTTTTGCCGACCAGGTTTTACTAAACCTGCTTTTTCCCAGTTCCTGAGGGTCGCCGGCACGACCCCAATTAACTTTGCCGCATCACCAATCGTAAAAAAGGTTTTTCCCTGGGACATTTATTACTCCTTCCTTTCCAAAACATATAAAAATGTTTTTAAATGTTTTTGTATATATCTTCACAAACTTTTAACATCACCAGTGCGTCTTTTTTCGACATTATTTTATATTCGCTCTTATTTTTGATTTTCCTCCTGCTTTTTTCGGGAAAGAAAAAATTTTTTTAATTTTTTTAATAGCTTTGTTGTTAAGTCCATTTTTTGTTTAACATTATAATTGTTTTTATAAATGTTTATAAAATACTTTTTAAGTGTGAGCTTCACCTATTAATTTGGACATCACGAAACTAAAAAATACACTTTAGATTAAAATAAAAAAGCCTTATAGCAAACGCTACAAGGCTTTTTTCTTAACCGCACTTAGAGTAACCACAGTTGCGGCAGACAACACATCCCCCTTCGTGCTCTAATTTGCTCTGACACTCGGGACAATATCCATTTTTCTTTTCACTACTCTGATCCGGAATAAAGACTTCCCCTTCGTTACTTATTACTACAGGCGGTGCTTCTACTTCTATTTGTCCTTTAAAGCCATAAGCATCTTTTAAAACTTTTTCCATAGCTTTGCCTATAGCATCGGGACAGGATAAAACTTTAATATCTTTACCATTACCCATTTGCCTTAAAGTAGAATGGCAGCGAATACCCTTGAGCTGACCAATAATTTCGGTAACATCTATTCCCGAGCGCAAGGCCAAAGAAATAAGGCGACTGGCTGCTTCCGACTGGGAAGGGCAACCTCCGGCTCGGCCAAGGTTAGTAAACACTTCGCAAATACCGTGTTCGTCTCGATTAACCGTTATATAGAGATTGCCACAACCAATTTTAACCTTTTCGGTAAAACCGTAAGTGACCGTTGGCCGGGGACGGGGAACTACTTTAAAGGGTTTGGTTTCCGTTTGCTTTACTTCTTTTTTCTCCTCGGTTAACCCGGCATTTAACACCTGTTCCTCACGGCTACCATCTCGGTAAACCGTAAGGCCCTTGCAACCAAGTTTATAAGCTAAAAGGTAACTTTCTTTGACATCCTTTACAGTAGCCGAATTGGGCATGTTGATAGTTTTAGAAACAGCGTTATCGGTATGTTTTTGAAAGACCGCCTGCATCCTTACATGCCACTCGGGGGAAATATCCAAAGCAGTCACAAATAATCTTTGGGCTTCCTTGGGCACCCCGGTAACCCCGGAGACCCGTCCGGTTTTCGCCACTTCTTCCATTAGTTTTTCGCTGTAGTAGCCATTATCCTTGGCATGTTGCTCAAAAATTTCATGGACTTCAACAATATCCTTGCGGTCTAAGATATGGCGCTTAAAAGCCAAGGCAAAAATCGGCTCAATCCCGGAAGATACCCCCGCAATAATACTAATTGACCCGGTAGGGGCGATAGTCGTAGTCGTGGCATTTCTGAGTTTTAAACCCCTTTTCGCCCAAAGGCTTTTCTCCCAGGCAGAAAAAGTACCCCGAATTTTGGCCAGTTCTGCTGATGCTTCTTTGGATTTATCATTTATAAATTCCATAACTTTGTCAGCAATTTGTAAAGCCTCTTCCGAATCATAAGGAACATTTAATTTAATTAGCATGTCCGCAAAGCCCATAACTCCAAGGCCAATTTTCCGGGTTTTTTTAGTCATATTTTCAATTTCTTTTAAGGGATAATGGTTAACATCAATTACATTATCAAGAAAACGAACCGCAAGTTTTACGGTTTTTTCTAAATGCTCCCAATCTATTTCCTGCCCCTTAACCATGTTGGCAAGATTAACAGAGCCTAAGTTGCAGGACTCATAGGGAAGAAGAGGTTGCTCACCACATGGATTAGTAGACTCAATTTGTCCTAAATCAGGCACCATATTACCTTCATTAATCCGGTCGATAAAAATAATCCCCGGTTCTCCATTACGCCAGGCGTTTTGAGCTATTTTATCAAAAACCTCCCGGGCTTTTAGTTTTTTCACAATTTCTCCGGTTGACGGCTCAATTAATTCATACTCCCCATCTTCTTCTAGGGCTTTCATAAACTTTTCGGTCAAAGCTACGCTAATATTAAAATTGGTAATGTCTTTATTATCTTCCTTGGCAGTAATAAACTCCAGGATATCCGGATGGTCACATCTTAGAACCCCCATATTGGCTCCGCGCCGGACTCCGCCCTGCTTTACCGCTTCGGTTGCAGCGTTAAAAACTTTCATAAAGCTTACCGGACCACTGGCAACACCGCCGGTCGAGCGAACCCGGGAACCTTTTGAACGCAGCCGCGAAAAACTAAAGCCCGTACCCCCACCACTTTTATGGATTAAGGCTGAAAACTTAACCGCATCAAATATCTCTTCCATAGAATCCCCCACGGGTAAAACAAAGCAGGCTGAAAGCTGTCCTAAAGGCCGTCCGGCATTAACCAAAGTAGGGGTATTTGGTAAAAAGTCAAGTTCAGTCATTAAAGTATAAAATTCTTTGGCAATTTGTTCCACATCCGCCTTTTCGTCATAATTTTTTTCTGCCAAAGCTATAGCCCGGGCCACCCGCCAAAACATTTCTTCTGGGGTTTCGATTAATTCCCCCTTTTCATTCCGCGCTAGATACCGGGCTTCAAGTACTTTTAGAGCATTTTCCTTTAGGTTCACTCCAAAACCCCCCGAAAGAAATTTGTCATCTTTCATATTATACAACCTTCAAGTTCAAATTCCTTTTTTGATTTTGAGGCAATTTTTGCAGGAATTTTAGTTTTTTTGTAGAATAATCTTTTCTAGTTACGTTTTATAAACTTTTAAGGAGTGTTGCCATGAATTTTAAAAAAGCCATAGCTACACTAACTCTTTCAGCATTTTTAGTACAAGTCCCGGCTTTAGCCGCTACCATCACTGTAAAAAAAGGTGATAATCTCTGGATTCTAGCCCGGCGATATAACACTACTGTAGACGCCATTAAAAAAGCTAACCACTTAAAAACTGATGCTTTAAAGCCAGGACAAAAACTTGTTCTTCCCGGAAAGTCTTCTTCTTCTGCGGATTCCCGTTCAACCAGCAGTACTTCAATTTACATAGTTAAATCAGGCGATACCCTGTGGGACATCGCTAAAAAATTTAATCTCTCCGTAACAGAAATAAAGCGCTTAAATAATTTAAAGTCGGAAAAACTTAGCATTGGACAAAAATTAATCGTGCGCAAAACCACCTCTTCCCGCAGTACTTCGCGCTCCCGAACCACCGTAAAAGTGTCCCGCGGTGGCGGCCGGGACGACGTAGCAAATATTGCCTTAAGTTATTTAGGTACTCCCTACCAGTGGGGAGCAAGTTCCGGTTCAGCCTTTGACTGCTCTGGTTTTACCAGTTATGTTTACAAACAAGTAGGTATTACCCTCCCCCATAACGCTCTGGCTCAGTATAATGTGGGCGTTAAAATTAGTAAAAGCGACCTCATTCCAGGAGATTTAGTATTTTTCAAGACTCTAGGCTCTTCCATTATCAATCACGTGGGCATCTATATTGGCAGCGGACAGTTTGTCCACGCTAGCTCCGGCAAAGATAAGGTAATTATATCTTCTTTAAGTGAAGGCTATTATGAAAGCCATTATGCCGGTGCAGTAAGGGTAAGATAAAAACGCGGCCCCAAGGCCGCGTTTTTATATTGCTTTTTCTTTTAATTCTCCAAATAATACTTTTCCAGTTTTGGTTTTAGGAATAAAATCTACTGGTATTATTTTTTTAGGTATATACCTCGGCGGAAGTTTTGTTCGGCAAAATTCCAAAAGCTTTTCTACATATGCTTTATCTTTTAAAACTACAAAAGCTACTGCATTTTCTGTAGCCAAGGGCTCATTAATCCCTACAACGGCTACATCTAATACTTCAGCATATTCATAAAAAACATCTTCTATTTCCCTTGGAGTCATCCCGCTTCCCCCCTTTTCTTTACATTATTTTACTCCCAAAAAAAGGGAGGCGGAAGGAAGAAAAGTTAAGTAGCGTTTTTTAAGAGCTTAAATGCCCTAAAATCACTTTAAACGGTTAAAAATTAGCATTTATTTTCGGTAACTTTAAATATTTTGGTAGCCCGCCCGAATTTTTTGTTCCCTTTTTATTTAGGTAACCGCTCCAACTTTTGCCGGCCTGTTTTAAACTTCCATTGCCTATATCTTTAATAGTTATCCCATGGTAAAAATTGCATCTAAAAGTTTTTTCTCCATCAGCCTCCTTCCTTGCACCTTTTTTTAAAATTTACATATTTTAGATACTACGTTTCCCTTTCCAAGATTTTTAAAAAATATCACCCTCTACTCCCTAATCCGGCATAGCCGGATTAATTTTTTTTTGCTAAGATATTAAAAAAGAGGAGGAAAGAGATAAATGCAGCAATTTGGGCCACTTAAAGTTATTCCTGGGGAAAAGAAAAGCCATTTTCCTTACTGTACCAGCTTGCTTCTTGAAAGTAACGGTAAGCAAGCAATAATCGACCCCGGTGCAGGTAATTTTCTCAAAAATTTTTCTATTCAGGAAATTTATTTAACTCATTATCATTACGACCATGTCTGGGGCATAAATTTATTTCAAAATTCCACCCCGGTTTTTATCAATAAAGAAGACCTACCAGCTCTGCAAAGTTTAGTTGAATTTGCCAAGCGGCTTGGGGTCGAAAAGCATTTTGGGCAAGATTATGTTAACTGGTGGGCTTTAGAAATAAAAAGGGGAGGTTTTAAAAGCCCATCCCTTTCGCCCTATAATCGTCCTGATATTGTTGCCATTATTCAAAAGCCAAAAGAAGCTTATTCTTCCGCGGAAAAAATAAAAATTAGAGGAGTTACCACTATATTTCTTAAAGCCCCAGGCCACTCAACGGGATACGTTTTTCCTTATTTTCCAGATTTAGGGGTAATTTATACCGGAGATTATGACTTAACCTCCTTTGGCCCTTTTTACATGACTCCCGATGGAAATATCGATTTATTTATTAAATCTTCCCAAATTCTGAGAGAAGTTGATGCCAAATATTTTATCACTGGCCACGAAGAAGGAGTAGTTGAACGAAAATATTTTCTGGCAAAGCTAGAAACATTTTTAGAAATTATCTCAATCCGTGAAGAAAAAATAAAAACTTTGTTCCAAAAGGGCTACTCCCTTGAGGGAATCGCCGATCATTCCATCTTTTATCCGCTAAAGTATCAAAAAATTGACCCGTGGGTCCGGATGTGGGAAATTACAGGCATTAAGATGCACTTAAAACGCCTTGGCTTAATGCCAAAAGCTTCTTAAAAAGCTTTTTTACCTCTTTTAACCCCAAAAGCCCGTGACTTCCCGGGGGTGGGGAATCACCCACATAAAAAGCTAACCCCCGCCCCTTTAAAACTTCTATCCCTTCAAGATCAACCCAATCATTCCCTAAAAATACTGGAAAATAACCGGGATATTTGCTTAACATCTCTTTAATAAACCATCCCTTACCCAGTCCCCGGGGAATTATTTCAGTACCCTTATCGCCAATATGAAAATCAAAAGCAGGATTTTTTTCCTGAGCTTCTTCAATAATGTTAAAAATCTCTCTTCGTTTTTTTAGTCCCAAATCTTTATAGTGTAAAGTTAGAGCAATTTCTTTTTTCTCAATTAATACTTCTGGTAAAGAAATATTACGACTAAAAAAACTATAAAGCTCTTCCGCAGGCCCAAAATATTCATAAGCTCGCTCCCAGGTGGAAAGTTTACCCCGTTCATCCCGGTATAATCCCCCAAAGCATCCAGCCAGGATAATACCTTTTATTGCTACCATATTTTCTAAATCTTTTAATCCTCGCCCTGAAACTACCGCTAGTTTAAAATCCGGCTGGCGGGTAATTTTATACAATATTTCTACCATATCTTTTGCCAAATTTACCTTTCGCGGATCTTTCCGATACGCAGCTATAGTTCCGTCAAAATCAGTTATAATAAAAATTTTTTGCCCAGAAAGCTTAGTCAACTGCTCCAATCTTCTTTTCACCCCGTTTGCGATAATATTTGCCCGGTGCCACCGAAAGCATTAGCTCTTTTCCTAAAAAGTTATCCAACCACCATTCGTTGTTTTTTAATAAAACCTGCTCTTTTAATTTAGCAAACATTTTTTCCTTTTCTTCCAAGGACATCTCCAAGGAGGTCTTAATTTGCCCAGCTATTTCTTCCGGAGAATAAGGATTTACCTTAAGAGCAACTCCAAACTGCCGAGCTACCCCGGTACGATTACTTAAGATAACTACTCCCGGTTCTTGACGGGAAGCGATAAATTCTTTGGCCACAAGATTTAAACCGTCCTCCAGGGAAGTAATAATAAGAGTATCCGCTCTTCGATATAAATAAATGAGCTCATCTTGGCTATAATTTCGAGTTAAAATTTTTATTGGCTGCCAACTGCTATGTCCAAATCGCTCATTTACCTTTTGTACTTCTTCCAAAACCTCTTTTGCATAATTTCTATAAGCGGCAATATTTTCCCGCGTAGGCACTGCTACTTGTAATAGTATAACTTTGCCCAAATACTCAGGATTTTTCTCTAAAAATCTTGCAAAACCCAAAATTTTTTCCTTTAACCCTTTGGTATAATCTAACCGCTCCACTCCCAGGAATATTATTTGCCCTCGGAGGTCTTGCTCAATTTCTTCAATTTTTGGAACGTCTTTTTGAAAATTCTTAGGCTCAATCCCTATGGGAACTGCTTTTACTCTAATTTCCCGGCCATTATAATAAACGGTACCCCACTCATAATTCACTGGAATCTTTAATACCCGCTCCACACTTCGTAAAAAGTTTTCCCGATAGTCTTCAGTATGAAAGCCAATTAAATCTGCTCCTAAAAGGCCGCGTAAAATCTCTTGAGCCCATGGTTGAATAGTAAAAATTTCTACCGGTGGAAAAGGTATATGCCAGAAAAAGGCTATCCTTTGCCAGGAATATTTTTGGCGAACAAAATAGGGCATCAGAGCTAAATGATAATCATGAATCCATAACAATGTTCCAGGTTTTAGTAGTGTTCCTGCCCTTTGGGCAAACTTTTGATTCACCTTTTTATATATGCGGTAATTTTCCTCCGAAAGTACAACTTTCTCAGGCATCAAGTGGCAAAGAGGCCAGAGAACACCATTGGAGTAACCTTCATAGTAGCCTTTTAACTCTTCCCTTGATAAAAGTACTTCTACAAAATTAAAATCATCTTTAATTACCGTCTGAACTTCCAAAGTCTTTTCCGTAAGCCTTCCTGCCCAGGCAAGCCAGATTCCCCCAACTTTTTTTACTGCCGGCAGCACAGCTGAAACAAGCCCACTGACTGCCGGGCGATATTTTAAATTACCCATCTCCCCTTCAATGGTAAAAGGCCCGCGATTGGATACTACCAAAAGGTTCGACTTCATTTATCCACCTCCTAGGGTTCAATTAGTACCTTTACCTCTCCCTCCCTTTTAACAACGTTACAGTAGGTTTTACCACGGCTACGACTAAATTCTAAATCTACAACCCCATTTCCAACCTTAAGGTTTTCTAAGTAAACCTCACTTAGCCAACCCGGTAAAGTTGGCCGTACTATGCGAATATCGCCTCCATCACAAAAAATCCCTAAAATACTTTGCAAGAGAATAAAAATACTTCCTACCGCCCAGGCTTGAGGATCACAGGCTATTGGATACCTTACAGGCCCACCATTGGCCCGCCGGGTAAAACCGCAAAACAACTCCGGCCAACGATAATAATTGAAAAACCTGGCCGCATCCACTAAATCGGTTACTAGTTTTTCCAATAGAACTTCTTGCCCAATTTCTTTTAATCCCCGGGCAATAATTGAATTATCATGAGGCCAAACGGAACCATTATGGTAACTCATAGGATTGTAAGGTTTTTCTTTGGCACTCATCGTTCGAATACCCCAGCCCGAGTACATATCCTGACGGAACAATCTTTCCGCTACTTTCTGGGCAAGTTTTGTCGGCAAAATTCCGGTAAATAGGGTATGGCCGGGATTGGAAACGGTTGTTTTAATAAGTCTCTTCTTGCCATCCAAGGCAAAGCCCAAAAAGTTTTCATCTTCAATCCAAAAAGCTTTTATAAACTTTGTTTGCAGCTTTAAGGCTTGACGGCGAAGTTTTAACGCTTCTTCAATTTCTCCCAAAAATTGTAATAATTCGCTTCCCCTTAAAAGGGCAAGATAATAATACGCTTGCACTTCCACTAAAGCTATTGGCCCTTCCGGCAACGAACCATCACGGTCAATAACTCCATCCCAGGAATCTTTCCAGCCCTGATTTAAAAGGCCACTTTCCGATTCCCGGAGATATTCAATAAAGCCATCGCCATCCATATCTCCGTATTTTTCACACCAGTAAAGGGCTTTTTTTAAAGGTTCTGCTAAATCCTGTAATAGTTTTTCATCATGGGTCCAGCGAAAAACTTCACCTAAGAGGATAATAAACCAGGGGGTTGCATCAACCGTTCCATAATAAGGAGTATGAGGCACCTCGTGATTTAGAGCCATCTCCCCCCGGCGAATTTCATGTAAAATTTTTCCCGGTTGTTCTTCTCGCCATGAATCAAGCACTTTTCCCTGATAATGGGCTAAGAACCTAAGAGTATTTTTAGCAATTTCGGGATTTAAGATAAGAGTCTGCCAGGAGGTAATAAGGGAATCCCGGCCAAAAGGAGCAGCGTACCAGGGGATACCCGCTTCAATAATTTTGCCACTTTCCGGATATTCGGAAATTAGCGCTCTTAAATCGGTTACCGCTTGATTGATCATTTGATTAATAATTTCATTATTAGTTTCAATCTTGGTACACTGCCGCTGCCAGTTAAGGTAATCTTTATTTAAGTTTATCGCAGCTTTGGAAAAACCAATACTCATTTCCTTTTTGGCAGCATATGTATCTTCTTCATAAATAATTTTTTGGTCAATACCGGGTATAATCTGAAGATAAAGGAAGTATTTTTTGTGAGGTTCTAAAGTTAAGGTAAAGCGAACAAAACCTTTATCTCCTTCAACCCACACCCGATCCGGATCAGGATAAAAGGTTAAATCCGTAGATCGGAAAAAATGGTCTAACCCCTCATAACCAAAAGTAAAACCATTATTTTTTTGACATACTGGCAATAGCCGCCCCCGGTTTTTTCTGGTAGTACCCCGGACCTCAAAGATATCCACATAATCGGCTCCGGCCGAAAAAGTAAGGTTAATTGTAACCGGAAAGGAATTAAAATTAATAATTCTAAGCCGCTGGTAGAGGCCGTTTTTTAAGACCCGAGTAATCCGGAAGTGGATGGATTGAAGTGGCAGTAAAACCCCATTGGGTAAGTGAAACTCCCGGTTGGTAAGCTCAATTTGGGCAAAATGACTCTCGCGAATCAATGAGGATAGTAAGAGTGGTTCAAACTCTTCAAGATATAGAAGGAGGCGATTTAAAAACCGTGTATCACGATAAAATAACCCAAGCCCACTTAAATCGCCTTCCCAAATTGAACCATCAGGTAAGGCAGTTAAAAACATCTCTCCTTCCTTTAACACTTCTACCCGGGGTTGAAACTCCTTGGGAGCTATCCTAAAACGGTCCTCGTCTAACTGCCGATTAATATCCATCCACACCACTCCCGAATTTAATGTTTAGTTACCCATTGGTAAGCTTTTTCCGTGTTATCCGCCATCACCTTAATGGTGTACTTCTCTTCCGCCATTTTTCTCCCTGTTTCTCCCATCTTCCGCCGTAGGGGAACATCACTTAAAAGTAAAATTAATTTTTCCGCAAGAGCTTTGGGATCTTTTTTGGGAATTACAAAGCCATTAACCCCATCTTCCACTACTTCCGGCATACCCCCGGAATTCGTAACAATAATCGGTTTACCTGAAGCCATGGCTTCCAGCATTACCAAACCAAAAGGCTCTTCAAAAGAACTCGGGTAAATACAGATATCCGCAATTTCGTACATCCAGTGAATTTCCTGCCAGTTGAAAAATTGAACGTAAACACTATCGGAAAGACCATTTTCTTCTACAAGTTTCATTATTTGTTGTACTTCTTTTTGTTGAACCCCGCCCCAATCAACGGTTTTGGAGGTTCCAGCCATTACTAAAACGGTATCAGGAAATGCTTTTTGAACTTCTCTAAAGGCTTTTACCGCATAATCGGAACCTTTAGCAAAGCTCATCCGGGCAGGGTGGAAAATAACTTTTTTACCTTTAAAAAACTCCATCTTCGCATAGGGATTATTCGGTGAAACTCCCGGTTTAAATCTTTGGGTATCAATACCATGATGAACCGTCGTAATTTTTTCCCCAGCAAAACCAAAACGAATGAGTTCTTTTTTAATAAAGTCACTAACTGCTATTATATAATCCCATTCATCTTTAAAGGTAAGCATTTCATCCCAAAGGTCATCTTCCCAAACATTATGGGCGGTTAAAACTAGAGGAATCTTGCGGTTATTTTTGTACTCTACTAAAAACTCTAAATGGTCAGGACTAAAATAATGCATGTTGTGAAGATGGATTATTTCGGGATTTACTTCATCAAGAAAGGAATAAAGGACATCCTTGATGTGTTCGCGGTTTTCTTTAATAATTTGGGGCGAAAGGGAATTTAAATCTAAAAATCTATGTCGTCGTACCCGCATACCATGGTAATTAAACTCTTCGGGCTCTCCATCTACTGCCCCGGTTAAAAGGTGTAAATTGTAACCTCGACGGGTTAATTCCGGACAGAGTAACGTCAGGTGTGTTTCAACCCCGCCAATAATTGGTGGAAAAGCCCAGTGAAGTTTGGCAATCGTATAAATATTACCACCTCCCGATTTTTTGTTGTTTAAAAGTGGGTTTTTATAGAAAACCGCTTCCTTAAAAGTTTATGTTGAAGTGGTAAAATTTATGAGGGATATTTTGTAGGCAAGTTAGAAGTGTATTTTTAATAGTGCTTTAGTAATATTATAACATGTTAGATTTTTCATTTCAAATAGACACAAATAGACAAAAAAGAGGCTAAAAGCCTCTTTTAATTATAAAATTTTTTTATACATAAATTCTCGGAACGCGAGTACTTATATTAGTTAATACTTCATAATTAATTGTTCCAATTAACCCTGCCACTTCCATGGCCGTAATCGTTTCTTTTCCTTGATTTCCTAAGAGCACAGCTTCATCACCTGGATTTACTATCTCCTTTTCATCCACTGCCACCATCAATTGATCCATACAAACCCGTCCGGCAATGGGCCAGCGCCTGCCGTTTAATAAAATTACGCCACGATTGGAGAGCAGGCGAAAATAGCCATCCGCATAGCCAAGGGGCAATGATACAATCAGGGTAGATTTTTTGGTGATATAGGTACTGCCATAACTTACAGGAAAACCCGCCGGAACTCTCTTTACCTGGGATACTTTAGCTTTTAAAGTCAAAGCCGGCCTTAAATCGGCAATTCCCCCGGGAACATCCCCGGAAGGATACTCCCCGTATAACATGATTCCCGGCCTTACCAGATCCAAATGAGCTTCGGGCAGACGCATTATAGCCGCACTGTTAGCGGCATGCCGATACTTTACGGTAATTCCTTGGCGGGCTAAATAACTGAGGAGATTATTAAACCTTTCCAGTTGTAACCTGGAAAAGCTAAGGTCTTTCTCATCGGACCGGGCAAAGTGGGTATAAATCCCCTCCACTTCTATGTTTTTCAGTGTAAAAACTTCAGCAATAGAAGTTAAATCGTCATGCCAGAAACCAATTCTTCCCATTCCCGTATCAATTTTTAAATGGCAGATAATGTTCCGCTTTAGTTGGGAAAGTTTATCTTGATAGGCTAAAGCCATATCCCGATGGTGGATTGTTGGAATAAGATTATAAAATAAAAGCCTCTCAAGGTCATCGGGGGGGGTATGACCCAATATAAGAATTGGTTCTAAAATCCCCGCTTCCCTTAACTTTATTCCTTCATCAACAATTGCCACGGCAAAGCGTTTAGCCCCTTCTTTAATTAAAGCTTTAGCAACTTCCACCGCTCCGTGGCCGTAAGCATTAGCTTTAATTACCGGCATTGGTTCCGATTTTTGGGCCAAGCGTTTTACCTCTCGAAAATTATGCTTGATATTTTCTAAGTTAATTTCTGCCCAAACCGGACGCATTTTCCATCCCTCACCCCATCCCTTTTTCACTATGATACATTAAAGGGGTGGAATTTATCCACCCCTTGTAAGTTTCTTTTTAGCCAAGAATTTCTTCCAGCGGAGTATAAGGAAGCCCTAAAGAGTCGGCTACTGCTTTATAGGTAACTTTACCATCTAAAACGTTAACTCCAAGAGCTAAAGCCCGGTCTTCCCGAACAGCCCTCTCCCAGCCTTTGTTGGCAAGGGCTAAAGCATAGGGAAGAGTTACGTTGGTCAAAGCAAAGGTAGAAGTTCTGGGTACAGCGCCAGGCATATTGGCAACAGCATAATGGACAACACCATGTTTTACAAAAACCGGATCCTGGTGCGTAGTTACCCGGTCAATGGTTTCAATACTGCCGCCCTGGTCAATAGCCACGTCAACAATAACCGAACCGGGCTTCATACTCTTAACCATTTCCTCAGTTACAAGCTTGGGTGCCCGAGCACCAGGAATTAAAACAGAGCCAATTAACAAGTCTGCTTTTTTAACCGCTTCCGCAATATTATAGCTGTTGGACATTACAGTAGTAATGCGACCGAAAAATATGTCATCTAAATATTTTAGCCGATCGGCACTCTTATCCAGAATGGTTACATGAGCCCCCATGCCCATGGCCATTTTAGCCGCATTGGTACCAACCACACCACCGCCGATAATGACCACTTCTGCCGGCGGTACTCCGGGTACGCCTCCAAGCAGCATGCCCCGACCACCCTGGGGTTTTTCTAAAAAGCGAGCTCCGATTTGGACAGCCATCCGACCTGCCACTTCACTCATAGGAGTTAACAACGGCAAGCTACCATTGGGAAGCTGGATAGTTTCATAGGCAATACCAACAACTTTTTTCTCCATTAAAGCCCGCGTTAATTCCGGCTCAGGTGCCAGGTGCAGGTAAGTAAAGAGGATTTGCCCCTCTTTAAAGAGAGGATATTCCGAAGGTAGCGGTTCTTTAACTTTCATAATCATATCTGCCGCGGCAAATACTTCAGCTGGGGTATCGAGGATTTCTGCCCCGGCCTTTATGTATTCCTCATTGGTAATACCACTACCAAGGCCAGCATTGTTTTCAATTACCACTTTATGGCCAGCAGATACTAAGGCTTCTACGCCTGCGGGAGTAATAGCCACCCGGTTTTCATTGTTTTTAATCTCTTTTGGTACTCCGATAATCATGAAAAATACACCCCCATTTTTAAAATAAGAACTATGTTTAGTTTAAGCAATTTTCATACCAATATCCCAAAAGGGTTTAAAAGCGTGAAATTCCCCAAAAATACAACAAGCCGGAAAGTTTTCTTTCCAGCTTGTAGCAAAATTCAAAATACCTTGTAATTTTCGGAAATTTATTTTTCCAAATGGAAAGTTTTCTTTCCATATTCATCAAGTTTCCCAAAAGCTTCATTGATATAAGAAAAAATCTCAGATATAAAAAAGCTCCGGGGTGAATTTTCTTTTTGGGCAAGTTCTCCTGCTTTGCCGTGAAGATACACTCCAAGAAGCACTGCCTCACCTGTTCCATAACCCTGGGCTAAAAAACCCATAATAAGACCGGCTAAAATATCTCCGCTTCCGGCTTTAGCTAAGATTGGGTGTCCCCCGGGGTAATACCATATCTCTCCCTCAGGATTAAAAACTGCTGTGGTTTCACTTTTTAAAACCAAATAAACATTATAATCAACAGCAAATTTTTTACCTATTTCTTCTCGCTTTTCTTTAATTTCTTCAATACTAGTTCCTAAAAGCCTGGCCATTTCTCCTAAATGAGGAGTTAAAACAGTAGCAGCATTCCTTTTTTGTAAGAATTCTAAATTTCCTATTAAGTTATTAAGACCATCGGCATCAACTACCACCGGCAATGGACAGTTTTCCAAAAAGTTAAGATACGCCTCTTTACTTTCAGCCAACGCTCCCATTCCCGGCCCAATTACCACCGCCTTTACTTTAGGAAGGATTTTTTCAACTTCAAGAAAACCCTTAGAAGAAATTTGGCCGTCAGCTGCTGGTAGCCCTCTTAAAATTATCTCAGGAGCTTTCCCGGCTAAAACTCCAAACAAATTCTCCGGTATTGCCAAGTAAACGCCTCCTGCTCCCACCGCCAAACTACCTTTGGCCGCCAAAAAGGGAGCACCCGAATAGTCCATTGAACCGCCAACTACAAGCCCAAAACCCTGGCGCCCTTTATGAGTATCCGGCGCTAGGGGCTTTAAAAATTTCTTTATGACCTTTTTATCTAAAAGCCAACGCTTTACCGGAAACTCTTTTTTAAGCTTTTCCGGAAAAGAAATATCTTCCACAAGCACTTTCCCGCAATAACTTCGCCCTGGATAAAGGATTTGCCCGAGCTTTGGTAGTCCAAAAGTTACTGTATAATCGGCTAAAAAAGCAGTTCCCTCCACCCGCCCGGTAGAAGAATCAACTCCCGATGGGATATCCACGGCAAGTTTTATAGCCTCGGCTTGATTTACTATTTCTACCACTTCGCGGATTTCTGGCGGTAACGCCCCCCGAAATCCGGTGCCGTAAATAGCATCTACCACCATATCGGCATCAATCAAGGATATTTTTAAGAGGTTTAAGTTTTCGGTTACCCCTTCATAAATTTTTTCGCTCATTTTCTTTAAAATATGAAAATTAATTAAAGCATCGCCTTTAAATTGGTCCTTAAAAAGCAAAAATACCCGGATTTTGGCCCCAGCATTGGCTAAATGACGGGCCAAAGCCAGCCCATCGCCTCCATTATTGCCTTTACCCACCAGTATAATAATCTTTTTCCCGGCTACCTCCCCTAAAATTTCTTTAATCCGGTAGAAGGTTTTTAAAGCCGCATTTTCCATTAAAACAATTCCCGGAATCCCGTATTCATTAATCGCTTTTTGGTCAAACTCCGCCATTTCCCGTCCGGTTAATAACAGCATCCTAACCCCTCCACATAATGCAAATCGCCACCGCCACTTTCTTTTCATGGCTTAGACTTAAACTTTTTCCCGTAAAACCCTTTTCCTGAAAAATTTCTGCTGCAAAACGGTGCAAAAGAAGTTCCGGTCCATTTTGGCCGGATACAACTTCAATATCCTTAAAATTTACTGCTCCAATCCCGGTACCCAAAGCTTTGGCTGCTGCTTCTTTAGCGGCAAAGCGGGTAGCCAAACGCAGGTAGGGATCTTTTAGGGAAAAAGCATACTCTAATTCTTTAGCGGTATAAATCTTATGCAAAAAACGCTCCCCAAATCGCTGATGGAGCTTTTTTATTCTTAAAACATCAACTAAATCAATCCCCGTGCTGAACACCTTACTACCCCTTACCTTTAATCTCTACTTATCAATATTTTACCGTAAATCTGGGATAATTGTCTAAAAAAATAATTCCCGGCAATACTTTACCGGGAGGTAATAGAAAAAGCCAGGGATTTAACCTTTTACCGCGAAACAGGCCTCTCCCTGGCCGAATGGTTTAGATTTATGGTTTCCGGAAAGTTTAACGACAATTAACCTTCTTCTTTGTACTGCTCTTTAATCTTATTAATTACCGCCGGATCGGTAAGGGTAGTAGTATCGCCCAGGGCCCGCCCTTCGGCAATGTCCCGGAGTAATCTTCTCATAATCTTACCGCTTCTGGTTTTGGGAAGCTCGGCAGTAAAGAAGATGTCATCCGGACGGGCAAGAGCACCAATTTTTTGCGCTACAAACTGTTTTAACTCTTGAATAAGTTCCGGCGTACCTTCTACCCCTTCTTTTAAGGTGACGAAAGCAGCTATCGCCTGGCCTTTTACTTCATGGCTCTTTCCAATCACCGCTGCTTCCGCCACCAAAGGATGTTCAACCAGAGCACTTTCCACTTCCATGGTACCTATCCGGTGGCCGGAAACGTTTATAACATCATCTACCCGGCCTAATACCCAGAAGTAGCCATCTTCATCTTTCTTGGCCCCATCACCGGTAAAATACCATCCTGGAAATTTACTCCAGTAGGTATTTACATAACGTTCTGGATCACCATATAGTGTTCTAAGCATTGCCGGCCAGGGTTTTTTCAGAACTAAGTAGCCACCCTGTCCGGGAGGTACCGGTTCACCTTTATCATTAACCACATCCGCTTCTACTCCCGGGAACGGTTTGGTCGCTGAGCCGGGTTTAGTGGGAATAACTCCCGGAAGCGGAGTAATCATAATCATCCCCGTTTCCGTCTGCCACCAGGTGTCCACAATCGGGCAACGGCCGCCGCCAATGTGTTCGTTATACCACATCCAGGCTTCCGGATTAATTGGTTCGCCAACAGTGCCCAGGAGCCGTAAACTCGATAAATCCCGCCCTTTCGGCCATTTTTCTCCCCAGCGCATAAAGGTTCTAATAGCAGTAGGTGCAGTATAAAGGATATTAACCCGGTATTTTTCAATTATTTCCCAGAAGCGGTCTTTTTGCGGCCAGTCGGGAGCTCCTTCATACAGCACAGTAGTAGCTCCATTGGAGAGGGGGCCATAAACAATATAGCTGTGCCCGGTAACCCAACCGATATCTGCAGTACACCAGTATATATCTTCTTCCCGATAATCAAAAATATATTTAAAGGTAGTATGGACCCCTACCAGATAACCGCCAGTAGTATGCTGAATTCCCTTGGGCTTGCCGGTGGTCCCGGAGGAATAAAGAATGTACAGCATATCTTCGGCATCGCACTGCTCCGGCTCGCAGTATAATGCTGCTTTAGCCATTAAATCGTGGTACCAGAAGTCCCGCCCCTCGGTCATCGGCACTTCCTGACCGGTTCTTTTTACCACCACTACTTTTTCGATAGTAGTACCACCCTCAAGCGCCACATCAGCATTTTTCTTAAGTTCTACTATGGACCCCCGTCGATATCCACCATCAGCGGTCACTAGAACCTTGGCCTTAGCATCGTCAATCCGGTCTTTTAACGCTTGAGCGCTAAATCCACCAAACACCACGCTGTGGGGTGCCCCAATCCGGGTGCAGGCCAGCATCGCTATCACAGCTTCGGGAATCATAGGCATGTAAATGGTAACCCGGTCTCCTTTATTTACCCCCAGGCTCTTTAATACATTGGCAAACTTGTTTACTTCCCGGTATAGCTCCTGGTAAGTTAAAATTCTGGAATCCCCGGGCTCTCCTTCAAAAATAATGGCTGCTTTGTTGCGCCGGAAAGTTTTCGTATGGCGGTCAACGCAGTTGTAAGAAACATTTAGTTTCCCGCCGGTATACCACTTAAAAAATGGAGCGTTGCTGTCGTCAAGAACTTTTTCAAATGGGGTAAACCATTCAATTTCCTTGGCAGCATCTGCCCAGAAGCCCAAAAAATCCTTTTGGGCCCATTCATAAAGGGATAAGTCCGAAACTTTAGCTTTTTCCCGAAACTCTGTCGGTGGTTCAAAAACCCGATTTTCCTGCAAAAGCGCCTCAAAATTTTCGCTCATAAGCCCCCTCCTTTTTTGAATATTTCTACAATTTCCTTTTTATATATATAATAGTTACATCTCCGGTTTTAAATCCAGTTTTCGGTCCTAAAAGGTAAAAAAAAACCGCTAAAAGGCTTAATTTATACCTTTAACGGTCTAAAGTCCAAGAATTTTTCTAAGTTTCTTCGCCTGAGCCCTACTAACCGGCACTTCACTCTTCTCTTTATCGTCAACCACCAGAGTATATGTCCCATTAAAAAATGGTACAATCTCTCTAACTTTTTGCAGATTTACTATAAAGCAACGGTGACAGCGAAAAAATACGGTAGGATTTAATCGGGCTTCTAGCTCTTTTAAAGTAAAACGAGTAAAATATTTATCCTGAAAAGTTTTAATATAAACATAATCCTGCTCCGTATAAGCATAGATTATATCCTGTTCACCTACCAAAACAGTTTTTCCACCTTTTTCCGCTGGAATTCGGTCAAGTCTGCTTCCTTCCCGGGAAAAAGTTACCTCTCTCTCTTCTTTGGCAAAACCATTTTCCTGAATTAATTTTTTCACTTTCTCCACTGCTTTTTGAAGCCTCTTGGGCTCAATAGGTTTTAAAAGGTAATCAACGGCATTTACCTCAAAGGCCTTTAAGGCATATTCATCATAAGCAGTTACAAAAACTACGTACGGCGGACGCGGTAGGGCATTTATTTCTTTGGCAAGTTCCAATCCAGATAAGCCGGGCATTTCAATGTCTAAAAACAAAAGGGCATAATCTACTGCCCGAATTAAAGCTAAAGCTTCACTGGCAGTCGCCGCCTCTCCCACCACTTCGATTTCAGGAATTTCCCCTAAAAGATAACGGAGCTCCTGGCGAGCAGGATACTCATCATCCACTATTAATGTCCTGATTTTCATTCTCCCTCTCCCCCTCTTTCTCCGTTCTTATCGCCGGGATCGAAAACCGCACAGTAGTTCCCACCCCCAGCTTGGATTCTATTTTAAGACCGGACTCCCGGCCATAAAGACTAATTAAGCGTTCGTTTACATTGGACATGCCTACCCCATTACCCGAGCCAAAGCCCGGCTCTAACACCCGACTTACAAGATGCGGAGCAATCCCTACCCCGTCGTCTTTTATTTCTACTATAATCCTATCCTCCTCCCGTAAAATTTTAATTAAGACTGTCCCCTGAGTTTCTTTAGGCATAATCCCGTGTTTCACAGCATTCTCTACTATTGGCTGGAGGGTTAAAACCGGAAATTGATAGTTTAATAAATCCCGGTCGATCTCCCGCATTATCCTTAGCTTTTGGCGAAAACGCGCTTTTTCTAATACCAGATAAGTATTTACATAATCCAATTCTTCTTTTAAGGTTCCAAACAATCCCGGACTTTTTAACGTTTGCCGGAAAAATTTTGACAGGTGAATTAAAAGCTTTCGGGCTAATTCCGGATTGGTACGGTTAAACATAATAATTGTGTTTAAGGTATTAAAGAGAAAGTGAGGATTAATCTTGGCCTGCAGTGCTTCTAACTGGGCTTTAGTTACCATTTGCGCCTGACGGTCTAATTCTGCTATTTCCATTTGCAGATTTAAAATCTGCGCTATACCCATGGCAAGCTTTACCGTTTGTGCTGGCATCTCACCCTTCTTGGTCTGGTAAAGTTTTATTGTTCCAACAACCTCACCCCTGATTTTTAAGGGTACGACAACAGCAGCTTGTAAAGGGCAATCACAATCTTTCACCGAACAAATATATTTTAAGCTATGGTCAATTATCTTTAACTCGCCAGTACGAATAGCTTCTTTGGTAGCAAAAGTCCGAATGGGATCGCCAATTTTATGCCGTTCACACCCTACCCCTACATAAGCCAGCACTTTTTCCCGGTCGGTAATTGCCACCGCTTCCATATCGCTTATTCGCTGAATGATCTCCGCTATTTTCCCGGCTGTTTCTACGTTTAAACCCTGCTTTATAATGGGCAACGCTTCGTTTGCTAACATTAAAGGGTTTAACCGGTCTTGAACCTCTTTATTTAATGTTATGATTCTAAAAGACCTGAAAAAGTAGCTGGCAATAAAAACTCCCGCTAAATTTATGACAAAAAGAAGAGCTAAAGGCAGAAAAAGTGATCTATTGATCCCCCAGGAAAATGAAAATAAAAGAAAAAGAATTTCAATGGTGGTCATTACTCCAGCCAGAAAAATGAGCTTTAAAAAGGGCTCCAAACTCCCACCCCGTGTCTAAATTTTCTTAATTTTATTATAATTTAATTTTCTAAAAAATAAATAGCTATTTTATTTTCAATAACAGTTTTTTGCTTTTCGTCATATCTTAGTATAGGGGTGATAATTATGTTTAGAGAGAATCAACGACCCTGTCCGGGCATCACATATGTTGTTCAGCCGGGAGATAGCTTATTTAAAATAGCGCGCCGGTTTGAAATAAAGCTAAGTGACCTTTTACTCCACAATCCCGGCATCCGCAATCCCTGGAATTTAAAAGTTGGGACTGTGCTTTGCATTCCCTTCGGCCCACCGCCGCTTTATAAATCAATTGAGCTGCTAGATGAATCCGGTAAACCCCTCCCTAAAGAGGGAAACTTTATTAAACTTGCAGCTAAAACTACAGTTAGGGTAACCTTTTATAATAAAATTACTCACTTGTATCTTATGCTCACACCGACAGGTACGGACACTTTTACCTCATCAAAACTTATTAAAATTATCTCTTTACCCGAAAAAACAAATCAAGTCTCTTTTATCTGGGAACCGGCAGCCGGAACTTTAGGCTATATGTTTTTAATTTCCTGCAACGACCGAATCTGCACTCAATCGGATAATATTGGTGTGTACCGGGAGTAGCAAAAAGCGGTTTGCAAGAGCCTGCAAACCGCTTTTCCTATTTTCTAGACGGTAAAAACCAGTCTAAGTCACAACTATCTCGGCAGGTTTTAATCGTTTTCTTTTAAGTTTGATGCTAACAGTTCTAAAGGATGGTATACCCGAAGGCCGCTTACATTATGAAGCTGCACTCCACACATCCCACACTCAGTTACCAGAGCCTCGGGATTTATCTTTTTTATAGCTACTTTTAAATTTTCACCTATAGCCATGGTAATCGGCTCTTTTTCCGCCTTAAGACCATAGCTTCCCGATAAACCACAGCAGCCTGCATCTAAAGGCATTACAGTATCAACCATCACTTCATTTAAAAGGTCAAGTCCGGGAGTACCCACCCCTGCTGCTTTTAAATGGCAGGGCTCATGGTAGGCATATTTCCCCCTTAAAGCTTTACTTTCTAAAATATCTTCAAATTCTAAACATCCCAAAAACTCCCCGGCATCATATAAATAAGGAACTACTTCTTTTGCTTCCTCAATTCCAAGTAAACCACCGTATTCTTCCTTAAAAGTTAAAAGGCAGCTTGGACAGCTAAATAAAACCGGCATTCCGTCTTTTACATATTTTTTAAGTTCATTTATATTATGAAAGGCAAACTGTTTGGCCTCTTCTAAACGACCGTTACCGATTGCCGGTTGCCCGCAGCACTTGAACTCAGGTACCACTACTTCATAATCTAATGCGTTTAAAATTTTCACTAACGCCTTCCCGGTTTCGGGTTTATTGTACTCGGCAAAACAGCCGGGGAAGTAAACTACTTTCTTCGCAGCTTTAGTTACTTTTTGCTGGTAACCTTTAAACCAGCGGGAAAAACTTATAGGGGCATAAGGGGGGAAAGGGATATTAGCTGAAATACCAAAAAAGCTTTTTCCTATTAACCGCAAAATTTTAATCCTGGTAAAAAAGTTTATTATTCCGGAAAAATTTACAGCAATTTTACCTAAAAAGCGGGGATTGGCAAAAAGCTTTTCCCTAAGTCCAGATCCTTCTTTTTTAAGTTTTGCCGCCCGGGTAAGCTGATTTAAAGCTGCCACCGGCACCCCCGAAGGACAGGCAATTTCACAGTTTTTGCAGTTGGAACAATACTCTATCCCCTCGGGAAATTCATTTTTTGTCTCTCCGTTTAAAGATAAGCGAAGCCAATCAGGACCGGAAGCTTTAGGCCCAGGAAAGGCAGGATTTACCTTAACTACCGGACAGTTTACGGTACAGGTTGAACATTTTGCGCACTGATTTAATGTTTCTTCGTTAATGTTAAGCACTCTCCTTCACCCCGCTTTCCCTCACCGCTAAAATGCCAGCTTTATAACCGGTGGCCAGAGCTAAGCCAAGCCCGGAATTATTTTTTAGATAATTAGTATGGGCTAAGATATCACCTGCGGCAAAAAGGTTAGTTAAGTCCTGCCGGGGCCGCAAAAAGTTATCAGTAATTATCCCGGAGCCTAAAAAATTATAGTTTTCGGCAAAATCTTCTGGCGTGAAAACTTTTGCGCCAAAAATCGGTTCTACCACGTTTTTGCCATTAGCAATAATACCTTTTCCCCAAAAAGAACCGGTAGCTAAAACAAAGGATTTGGCATAAACCTCTTTTACCCTGCCACCAGCTTCTTCCACCAGGACTGAAATAACTTTTCCTGCTTCTTCTTTATATCCTTTCACTTCCGCATTGTGTATAAATTGAACTCCTTTTTGTTTTAGACTTTTTACTAAAGCTTGATAAACTCTCTGTCCCGGAATTGAAGGTAGTCCCCCGGGAATCTCTACCACCTTAGCCCCAAGCTCTTTTTCCAGTTCTAAATAAAGTTTTTCTCCTAAATTTCCCAATACTGCCGGAAAGGCAAAGACGGTTTTAGGCTTGACATGAGGCTTTAAAAAGGTAATAAGCCTATCTTTAATAGGGTTACTTCCTAAAGCTAACGCAAGATAGGTGGGGTTTAGATTTTTTTCCTCCACCACAAAATGCACTTCACCGGTTTCTTTTAGGTTGGGGAAAAATCCGCTTTTTTGGGCATAGTGTAAAAATAACTCTGGCGAAAACTCAAAATATCCTTTAAATCCTACGGCAACAAGGCGTTCAAACTGTTCCGGCTCTTCTACATGCATGCTCTCGGGGACAAGACAGGTAGTTTTTACCGTCCCAAGGGCGGTTAAAACTTTAGCCGTAGCCTCAGGAGTACCGTAATAAGTTAAATCCTGCTCTTTTACCAAGCTCTTAAAAAAGTTAAAGCTTTCCTGTACTACATCCTGGACTTTGGAAAGGGGATTGGCGCTATCCCTTTCTAATTTTTTCAAGTTAAAATCGATGCATCCCGAGGATAAAGTTAAAGCACCCTGGCCTTTAGTTATCACCAGTACTTTTTTTTGCTGATTTACGGCCGCCCCCGCCGCCATTAATCCGCTCATCCCAGCACCAATAACTACTAAATCATTCATTCGCTGTACCTCCAAAAAGCCCAAAATTACAGCCGTATAATCCAGCAGTTAATTCCGCTTCCCTCAGTGCCTCCCCAAAAAGCACCGGCTTTTGCCCGGAATAACGGTGGCTTAAAAACTCCTTTAGCTGATTTATGGGGGATTGGGGTTTTTGTCTTAACTCGGAAAAAGCAGCCATAAGGCTTTTGTAAGCACAGTTTAGCCCCTGGCAGGTACCCATCCCTAGCCGGGTTTTCCGCCTTAAATCCTCAAGATTATGAGTATCTTCCCAGCTTGCAACTTCTTTTAATTCTGCAACAGTTATCCCTTCACATTCACAAAGAATCTGCTTTTCTTCCTTAATATTATCAAGCCTATCCTTAATTCTGGAGGCTCGAACAAAATAACGGCGGACAATCCGATTTTCTAAATTTACCTTAGCTTCAGGAGTTAGCGGCAATTCAGCGGTTTTACAGGGATTGCCAATGCCAAACATCCTTGTTATATAATCACCGGTTTTTTCGGCCATTAAGCGGTAGGTGGTAAGTTTACCTCCCACCAGACTAATTAAGCCTTTTAAACCGTCATTTTTCTCGTGGTCAATGATTACAAAATCCCGGGAAATGCTCCGGCTGTCCTGAGCATTGGCGTTATTACCCAGATAAAGGGGACGTATACCCGCAAAAGCCCGGAGCATGCGGTAATTATCGACATCGGGTATAAGCTCCCGTCCAATGGTTAAAAGCCGCTCCACTTCCTGGGCTGTGGGTTTTAAATCTTCCGGACTTTCCACATTAACCGAAGTAGTGCCTAGTATTGTTATGGTATGGTGAGGAACCCAGATATCTCCATCGCTAGGCGGTCGAAGGCGATTTACCACTCCTGTAAACAACCGGTGGTTAAAGGCAATTAAGGTTCCTTTATTTTGAAGGACGCCAACTTTTACTCCCGCAAGCTCGGCTACCTTGGATGCCCAGGCTCCAGCAGCATTCACCGCTAAAGAAAACTCCACTACCACTTCTTCACCGGTAAGGGTAGAACGAAGTTTTGCCGCGGTAAGCCTTCCGTTTTGTTGTTCAAAACCAACAACCTGGTGGTAGGTTAAATATTTTCCGCCAAACTCTTTTGCCTGCCAGACATTGGCCCAGGCCAGGCGAAAACCGTCTATGGTGCCGTCGGGTACAGTAAAAACCCGCCGAATTTCCGAAGTTAAAAAAGGATACTTATTCTTAAACCCTTTGGGGTCAATCTCCTCCACCTTTATTCCTGCTTCTTGGCAGCCAGCAAGCCACTTTGAGGTAAATTCCGGATCATCCGAAGCAAGCTCCACAAAATAGCCCCCGGTTTCTTCCACACAGGACGGCGCAATCTTTTTTAAGATAAGGTTTTCTTCGATACATTCTTTAGCTGCATTCGGATCTTTTACCGCATACCTGGCACCGCTGTGTAAAAGGCCGTGAAACCGCGAACTCGCCCCATGGGCAATATCTTTCTGCTCTACCAGCAAGGCATCTATACCCCTTAAAGCCAAATCTCGTAAAAGCCCAGTGCCTGTAGCTCCTCCACCGATAATTAAAACTGTTGTTTTTAGTTTCTTCATTAATATCCCCGCCTGTTAGTTAAATTCACGATTTTCTGCGGGCTAAAGCCCGCCCTACAGTTTAAAAGGTCTCCCAAAATTTACTGTGGTCAATGATCGGTTGTAGGTCGTAAGTTACCGACCACTTATCATTGACGGCCGAGCACTATAAAAAAGCCGTATAGCCATCCTCTGAAGGATGGCAATACGGCGATCAATGTCTCCAGCCAGACTATTTTCTTTTACTTTTTTACTCTTCGGTTTCCCAATCCCGGGCTCTAGTTACTGCACGCTGCCAGCCCTTATAAAGCTTTTCTCTTGTTTCCACATCCATCTCCGGCTCAAAACGACGGCTTACTTTATACTTAGCTTTAAGTTCATTCTTATCGGCCCAGAAACCAACGGCTAAACCTGCTAAGTAAGCAGCTCCCATCGCAGTAGTTTCAATGTTTACCGGTCGTTCTACCGGAACACCCAGGATATCCGCCTGGAACTGCATTAAAAGGTTGTTGGCAACAGCCCCACCGTCTACTTTAAGAGCCTGAAGTTTAATGCCCGAGTCAGCTTCCATCGCTGATAAAACATCCCGGGTTTGATAGGCCATAGATTCTAATGCAGCTCTTACAAGGTGGTATTTGTTAGTACCCCGGGTTAAGCCAACAATCGTACCCCGGGCCCGCATATCCCAGTAAGGAGCACCCAGTCCGGCAAAGGCCGGAACGATATACACTCCACCGGTATCGGAAACTTTGGAAGCAAAATATTCGGAATCTGCTGCACTTTCAATAAGTTTTAAGCCGTCTCTTAACCACTGGATAACTGCACCGGCAATAAAAATACTTCCTTCCAAAGCATATTCTACCTTACCGTCAATCCCCCAGGCAATGGTGGTTAAGAGGCCGTTTTTAGATTCATAAACTTTATCACCGGTATTCATCAGCATAAAGCATCCGGTACCATAGGTATTTTTAGCCATTCCCGGTTCAAAGCAGGTTTGACCAAATAAGGCCGCTTGCTGGTCTCCGGCAATCCCGGAAATGGGAATTGCGTGTCCAAAGAAGGTATTGGGATCAGTTTTTCCATAAACAAAACTAGAAGGTTTAACTTCCGGCAACATCGAAGCGGGAATCCCCAGTTCTGCTAAAAGCTCTTCATCCCATTTTAACTCCCGAATATTGTAAATCATGGTCCTGGAAGCATTGGAATAGTCAGTAACATGTACTTTACCGCCGGTTAACTTCCAGACAAGCCAGGTATCAATGGTACCAAATAACAGTTCTCCTCTTTCCGCTTTTTCCCGGGCCCCTTCAACGTTATCTAAAATCCACTTAATCTTTGTACCCGAAAAATAAGCGTCAATTACCAGCCCGGTTTTATACCGTACCTTTTCTTCCAGCCCTTTGGCTTTTAATTCATCGCAAATTCCAGTAGTTCTCCGGCACTGCCAGACAATAGCGTTGTATACCGGTTTTCCTGTTGTTTTATCCCAGACCACCGTTGTTTCCCGCTGGTTGGTAATCCCTATAGCTGCAATTTCTTCAGGACTCACATTGTAGCGGGCCAAAAGTTCTGCGATAACGCCATACTGAGTGCTCCAGATTTCCTCCGGATCATGTTCCACCCAGCCTGGCTTAGGATAATATTGAGTAAACTCTTTTTGGGCAACCCCCACAATATTGCTGTCCCGGTCAAATAAAATTGCCCGGCAGCTGGTAGTACCCTGGTCTAACGCCAATACATATTTTTTCGTCACAAAATTCCCTCCCAGTTTGTATTATACTTGACTAAAATACCATTTGATATAAAATCGCCCCAATTAAACCGCCAATGATCGGACCTACAATCGGCACCCAGGAATACGCCCAGTCGGAACTTCCTTTGCCAGGAATAGGTAAGACTGCGTGTGCAATTCTGGGGCCTAAATCCCGTGCCGGGTTAATTGCATAGCCTGTAGGACCACCAAGGGATAAGCCTAATGCCCATACCAAAATACCCACTAAAAGGGGAGCTAAACCAGATGCAGCAGGTTCCTTATTTACGCCTAAAGCAAGTACCCCAAAAACTAAAGCAGTCGTTCCAATAATCTCTGTTAGAAGGTTTGCGGCATAATTTCTAATAGCAGGACCGGTACTAAATACACCTAATTTTGCTCCTGGATCATCGGTTTCCGCCCAGTGGGGAAGATAAGCAAGCCATACTAAAACACCGCCAATAAATCCACCTAAAACCTGAGCTAAAATATACATAGGAACTTTTGACCAGGGAAACTGGCCAAGATAAGCTAAAGCAATAGTTACCGCAGGATTTAAATGAGCACCACTTAACTTTCCAGTAGCATAAGCCGCAACAGCCACCCCAAAAGCCCAACCTGCAGTAATAACAATCCAGCCGGAATTTTGACCTTTAGATTTGTTAAGTGAAACGTTTGCGACAACGCCACCACCAAATAAAATAATAATTGCCACACCAATTAATTCGCCAATAAATGCGGTCATTGTGGTTTTCCCCTCCTGAAATTTTTAGTAGAAATTAAAATGCTTTAAAGAGACTTTTACTACCCCCTCTATCCAGCTCACCCCTCCTCTTCTTAAGTATAAAAAGAAAAACCCTCCTAAGGATACAAACAACCTGTACCCAAATGGAGGGCTCTCCTTTTCTCCAGCCCGCATACAGTATCCTCAATAGTTTGTTAAAAGAAAAGAGCCTTTTAGTAAAAGGTACCACCCTTTACTAAAAAGGCTCTCCTTTTCTCCCGCCTCAAATCTTCACCTGCTATTAAGTGTAGTCAAAGTAAATTAATTTGTCAATATATTTTTACTTTTCAAAAAATGTTCTTTTTTTCACAATTATATAACACCGTTTAAATACCACAGGGCTGTTTTATTTGTACTAACCGCCGAAAAGCCTTTGGACAATGCTTCCTTTAAATCTTCTTCCCCTTGAATTAGTCCTCCGCCAATCACCGGAAGGCGGGAAGCTTCTTTTATTTCCTGGACAATTTTTGCCGGAACGGTCGCCGGTAGTATTTCAACACCGTGAGGCTTGGACTCATTAAGCTGCTTTAAGCCGCTTCGCACTGCCTCCGAGTCAATGATAAAAAGCCTCTGGATGGCAATAATCCCTTCTTTTTTAGCCTGCCGGGCAATAGAAGTTTTGGTAGTAATAATACCCTCTACTCCGGCTTTTACTAAATACTTGACTGCCGCCTCATCTTTACCTAAGCCCTCAATTAAATCAAAATGTACGATTAACTTTTTCCCCGAAGACCTGGCGTGCCTTAGATAATCTCCCAGGGAATTAATATCCCCAAACAATAAAAACATAATTTTCACCGAGGGTATAGTTAAAACCTCGCGAAAATCAACAGGGGTTCTAATAGCTGGAATAACTTTTTGCTGGTTTATTAAGTCTATTAACACGTAATTCTGCCTCCCTTAATAACGGTTTACCATTTAAAAGTTTACTACTTTTTACGGAAAAAGCCAAAAATTTTTTTAAAGACGCAACTTTTTCTCTTACTTTTTCATCAATAAAAAAAGGGTGAGAAAAAATGAGAAAAAAAGCTATCTTGTTTGCAATGAATTTTCTAATATTATGGTTGGTGTATAATGTTTTCTTAAACAAAGATTTTAGCTACGCTCTTTTAAACGTTAAACCGCAAGAAAAAATTTTAATTGTGGCTCCTCATCCCGATGACGAACTTTTAGCCGCCGGAGGATTACTCGTCCAATCTAAAGAAAAAAACGCCAAAATAATAGTGGTTTACCTGACTGCCGGTGACGGTTTTACGCAAGCCGTAGAAGTAAATTATAAAGAGCTTAAGCCTAAAACTGTTGATTATATTAATTTTGGCCGTTTAAGAATTACGGAAACTTTAAAGGTAAAAAACTATTTAAAGATTGACCGGATTTACCACTTAACCTATCCTGATGGTTATTTGAAAACATTATTGTTTCAATATTACGATACCCCTTTTACCTCTCCCAATACCGGTTTTAATTCCCAAAGTTATTCGGAGAGCTATAAACCAGGACAGCCTTTTACTGGAAAAAATTTAATTGAGAATTTAGGGGAAATTATTAAAAAAGAAAAACCGGATATGGTTATCTTCCCTTCGGTTTTGGACAACCATCCGGACCATAGCTTCGGGGGGTTTGCCACCAGTGTGGCTTTAAGGGAAATAGATTATCAGGGAAAAACTTATACCTACCTGGTTCACAGCTACTTTTGGCCCAACTACGGAAAAAAGTTTAAGCTTCCCCGGGTTTTAACGGAAAATAAACTAAAATTCTCCGTTGTTTCTTTAAATGATTTTGAATACGCTAAAAAAACAGATGCCCTGGCTTTATATCATTCCCAACGCAGAGTTATAGGAGCCTTTATGAAGCTTTTTGCCAAAGACGATGAAGTATTTCTTCCCGAAAGCAGTACCGCCAATACTGTCTGGAAGCGCGGCTCTAATGTTTTACATGCCCAGGTATTTGCAGACAAAGTGCTCATAACATTTGCTAAAAACCAGCAGGATAAGCTTGCGGTCTATGGATTTAACCTTCAAACCAGGAAAACATTCAGAATTATAAAAAATGTGAATACCTGGGAACAGAACATTACTATTCCTTTGGAAGGTCATGGTATATTTATCATAGAAAGTTATAAAGGGAAAAAAATAAGCAATAAAACATTACCATTTAACTATTAAAAAATTATTAATTGCAACTTTTGCAAAAAAAATCTCCTCTATATTTTTAGAGAAATGAGTTGAGCATAATGGACGATAAGCTTATTCCGGTTATAGCAAGGGCAAGAAACGGTGATGACCAGGCGTTTGAAATCTTAGTCCACATTTATTACCAGAAAGTTTTAAACTTTTTTAAGGGAAAATTACAAGACGAGCATATTTCCTTAGATTTAACCCAGGAGGTTTTTGTCAAAGTTTTACTTAAGGTAAAAACTTTAAAGAAGGAAAACAACTTTGAAGCCTGGCTTTTTACTATTGCCCGGAATGAACTAAATCATTTTTTACGGCAAAAACACAAAGACAAACAAATATACCAAAAAATCGTCGAGGAATTTCCAAAGGAAGAAAGTTTTAACCTGAAAAGTTCTGAAGTTGAGGAATTGCTAAAAGAACTTCCGGAAAAATACCAAACAGCTTTAAAATTATTTTATCTTGAGGATAAAAGCATAAAAGATATAAGTTTAATCACTAAAAACCCGGAAAACACGGTAAAATCCTGGCTGTACCGTGGAAGAGAACTTTTAAAGTCATTGTTACTGGGGGGAGATAAAGATGATTGACCCGCATATAGCTCAGAAAATTATCGACCACGCTTACGAACAAAGGCGTTTATTAATCTACCGCAAACTTAAGTTCTGGCTATCTTTTTATTTTATGCTGTTAAGTTTTCTTGTTTTAGAAACTGCCGCCTTCATCTTTCATTTCTTTAAAAGCCGCCTGCACCTTATTTTTTACGCCGCGTTGCGCGATGGGGTTTTATTTGGCCAAAAAATCACCTACTATTTTGAAGCTTTAATGGAACGTTTTCCATTTGAAATTTTATTCTTTATCCTGATAACTATTTTCTTTATTTCTTTTTCCAGTAAACGTTTTAAACTTTTTGAAAGTCAACTAAATTTAGTTTTAATCCATAAGGAGATGTAAAAATGAAAAAATTTTTTAAATTAATCTTTTTGCTGCTACTGGCCTTTACCCTGCTAGGTAGCTTTTATAAATACTACTACGCCCAAACTAACAGCACAGTTAGTGTAGTAGGGATTATAATATCAGTTACTAATGATCACCTGACTTTGCAAGAAAAACACAAGATTAAAAAAATAGAAATAACTCCAAATACAAAAATTTATTTCAACAAATCTCTTATCTCCAAAAACCGGCTTAAACCAAAACAAAAACTGGTGGTAATAGGTCACAAAGAATTTGATGGCGATATCGATGCTTTAATTATCCATTTAATGGATAATTAAATAAAAATTATCCTTAGAAAGGAGGTGATACGGTGAAAAAAATTCTATCTATTTTAATTGTTTTTGGCATGTTGTTAACAAGCCCGTTAGCTGTAATGGCTAACACAGCAAAAAAGACTGCAAGTCCTACTGTTAAGACCGCTAAAGTACAAGTAGTTAAAACCAAAAAAGCTAAAACAACCACCAAAACCAAAGTTAAAAAAGTTATTAAAAACAACAAAAAAACCACTACCCAAGTTAAAACAAAAAAAGCTACTAAAACCAACAAAAAATAAAGGCTAAGGAAATAACCCCTAGCCCTAAATCACCCCAAGGAAGGGAGTAAAATCCCTTCCTTCTCAAAATATTATAACAAATTAAATTTTTTAAAGGAATGATTTTTATGCCAAACAGCAATAGAAAAGTTTTTATCATTATGACTTTTTCTCTGCTTAGTTTATTTTTATTGCCCCACTTTCGTATCCTTGGCAATATGAAAACAGTAACAAAGCCAGCACCACCCAAAAAATACTGTGCCCTTACCTTTGACGACGGGCCCGATCCGCGCTTTACGCCGCAGGTATTAAAAATATTAAAAAAGGAAAAAATTCCGGCCACCTTTTTTGTAGTAGGCCAAAACGCCGCCAAATACCCGGATCTAATAAAAGAAATTTATGCCCAGGGCAATGAAATTGAAAACCACACTTATACCCATCCTGTAATTAATTACTTTAAAGATAATGCTAATTTAGCTTTAGAAATCAAAAAAACTGATGCAGTGGTATATGCAAAAACCCATTATACTCCTGCTTTTTTCCGCCCACCCCGCGGGCGTCGGCCGGTTTATCTTCATAAAATTTTAGCTCAAAATAAGAAAACTCTGGTAATGTGGAATATCTGTGTGGAAAGTGTCCTTGATAAAAAGAAAACAACTTTTTTAGTCCCAAAAGATAAAGTTATTATTTTAGCCCACGACGGCCGTTTAGATCGGAGTAAAACTATAAAAGCTCTTCCTTTAGTAATTAAACAATACAAAGACGCGGGTTATCAATTTGTAACGATTAACCAATTATACAGCATAGGAGTGAAATAATGGACTACACACTTTTTCAGGTAATTAACAACCTTTCCGGACATAATATAATTATTGATCGCTTGATGATTGCCATCTCTAAATATGGAATATTTTTTTATGGTTTGATGCTGTTAGCAATATTTTTAACCAGCCAAAAACGTGTCAAAATTGAGATTTTTAAAATTGGCTTTGCCGGACTAATTGCCGTAGGATTAGCTGGCCTAATAAGTAAAATTTACTATCGACCCCGTCCCTTTATCAGCCATAAAGTGCATTTATTATATCCTCATCAGCCAGATGGTTCATTCCCTTCAGACCATGTGACCGGAGGTTTTACTTTGGCATTGGGACTTTACTCCCTCTCTCCATCCCTTGGTCGTATAGCAATTGTTTATAGTATCATAATGGCGTTTTCCCGGATCTATGTTGGCCACCATTACCCCACTGATGTAGTTGGAGGGATACTTTTAGGTGCATTAATTAATTTTTTACGGTTATATTTTGAGAAAAACTTTCTAAGCATTAAGAGAAGGGATCTGCAATGTTAAAAAAATTTTTCCCAATCATCTCTCTCTTACTTGTTCTTACTCTGATCTCCGCCGGGTGTGTGTCTGCTTCTCCGTCCTCCAACATTGTGGTATTAGAGTACCATGGGGTAGTTCCGGAAAGTGCATGGGGTAAAGTCAATCATCTTTACAATGTTCGGGTAGAAACTTTTGAAAATCAAATTAAAACTTTATTAAATGCTGGATATAAACCTATATCTGCAAAGCAACTTTTAGCTTTCTATTACGGCGGTTATAAACCTTCTGGCAAAGAATTTTTAATAACCTTTGACGATGGCTACCGTAACAATTATCTTTATGCTTTTCCTATTTTAAAAAAATATCATGTGCCAGCGGTAATTAATTTAATTGTGGCCCGGGTTGACGAAGCCAAAAACCATGACAATCCAATTAAAGGTTATCTAAACTGGTTGGAAGTTCGGGAAATGGCTAATTCCGGCTTAATTTATTTTGGGTCTCACACTTATAATAGTCACGATAAAATTTTTACAAGTAAAAACAAAATAAAAAATTATTCCTTTTTAGGCCCAATTTATCTTCCAGGCCAAAAAAGAATGGAATCCTGGCAGGAAGCTAAAATTCGAATAAATCAAGATTTACAACTATCCATAAAAAGAATTCAAAAAGAAACCGGACAAAAAACAGAAATTTTTTGTTATCCGCATGGTATCTATAATTCATGGTTTATAAACCTTGTAAAACAAAATGGCTTTAAAATTGCCTTTGCTGGCAACATCCCTCACAACAATGACCCTTATAAAGTTCGGCGTTTATTAGTTACAGATGCCCTACGCGGGCGAATGCTTTTATTAAAATTAAAACTTAATGAAAACTTTCCGCAAAATATTTACAACTTACAGGGAAATTTGCTTAGTTTACTTAAAAAGCTTCTTTAAATTAAGACCCTACTCAAAATTTTGAGCAGGGTCTTTGCTTTTTAGCCTCCAATTGTAATAAAATTCTTTTTTCCTTTTGCCTTATAAAGAGCTTCATCAGCAACTTTCATAAAATATTCTACATTAAATGATGTTCCTTTCTTAATAGAAGCAATACCAATACTGATGGTAACTTTGTCGAAACTATCTCCAATCAGAATTTTGCTATTTTCTACCAAATTTTTAAGCCGGCAAGCAACTTTAAAGGCCTCTTGTTCATTTACTTCCAAAAGAACTATTACAAACTCATCACCCCCCCAGCGGGCAATAAGATCGTTTTTTCTCGTTACACTTTGTAGAGTCTTAGCAACTTGCTGTAGTACCAGATCTCCGGCAGCATGTCCATAAGTATCATTTATTCTTTTAAAATCATCAATATCAATTAAAAGCAATGAAAAGGAATTTTTTGTCTTTAAACGGGATAATCGTTCATAAAAATATCTCCTATTATTTAGCCCAGTCAAAGCATCTAGATAAACTTGTCGCTGTAATTTTTGCAGAAAAACCAAATAAACAGTGGTTGTTATAAATTGAAATATTAGATATATCTTCCACATTGAACTATTGCTTCCTTCAAGTAAATATAAAAGAAGGGAAAATATAAACCCGGTCATTAATAAAATTGACGTAACAAACCTAGAAATTTTCCCTTTCCCCCAGGGCATTTTGGCTAAATATCCACCTTTGTTAAAATGTTCCACTTTATATCGATCTATTTTTTGGCTTATTTTTAGTATATTTTCCTTATTCATATTCATTTTTGCGGCGTTATATAAGATATTTCTTGCAACTTCAATTTTATCAACTTTACTCACCCCGCTCACTCCCTGCAAATATTATTTTATACGTTATTTTACATCAATTTAGGCTTATTGCCAATAATAATTTTTAGCCAACAGCAAATTTTGCTTTGTCCTAAACTCCATTAAAGTTACTTTAACAGGGAGTGAGTAACTTTGGAAAAAATCTTTTTTGGAAATAGTTATTAAAGCAATATTAAAACTATCTTGCCCTATCTAATAAGGCTAAATAAAGAAATAACAGCAAAAGAGGCCTGGGAATATTCCCAGACCTCTTTTTTTAAGCCTTAACTACTTCCACCCGTGTGTCCAATCCACTGGCTCCGCCGCCAATAGGATCGGACAAACAAGCATTTTTTAAGGCCACGTCCACTAATTGAACAGCATTT
Source organism: Carboxydothermus pertinax (assembly GCF_001950255.1). Lineage (NCBI taxonomy): Bacteria > Bacillati > Bacillota > Clostridia > Thermoanaerobacterales > Thermoanaerobacteraceae > Carboxydothermus > Carboxydothermus pertinax. The sequence continues at coordinate 131,428 of NZ_BDJK01000006.1, read as the reverse complement.
ACCGAAAAACCGGTACCTCTGCCCAACGCAAATCCGGTATCACTAACTCCAGCTACCCATCCTGTATGACCGTAAGGTTGAACGGCAGGTATCTTTTTGCCGTCAATTATCACCGGCGCTGCACCATAAGCAAAGTGGCCGTAGTTATAGCTACATCCTACCACGCCGGGCTTAATACCACCAGTAACCAGAGCCTTGCCTATTACTTCAAAATTTGGGGATATAATTTTAATAGTATCTCCGGTGTTAATTCCGCGTTTTTTGGCATCTTCCGGATTTATCCAAACATAATTTTCCGCCTCAATTTCCCGTAACCAAGCATCGCTAATATTACGGTGAGTTCCGATATGTCTTGCTTTCCAGGTAATTAAAATTAGGGGATAACCCTCATTTTCCACCCTTTGTCCATTGTAATAGGTAATTTCTTCAATACGGGGCAGACCATCAAAAGGCTTGCCGGTATAGGAGTGCTTACCTTTAGCCACTTTTTCGGAGTAAAAATTAACTTCCGCGCCCAATTTATATTTAAGATACGGACCATCATATTCATTCCCCTTTTCTTCAAATCTACCTCCCCGATTAAGAACATAGACCACCCGGCGCCACTCTTCCGGCTTAACCGCCCGTTTCCAGGCCTCCAGATCAAAAAACTTCCCCAACGCTTTTTTTCTTGCCCTTTCAAAGATTAACAGTTCTTTGTCATCAGCTTCCGGTACGGGCTTTTTCCCATCATAGGCAATGTTGGCCACCAGCTTCAAATAAAAGTCCTCAGCTCGATCCAGTGAACTCCCGTCCGGAAAGGCCCCAGCCCCAACCCCCGGCAGCTTTAACTCCTTGGCCAGCTCAATAAAGAAATCTTCCATCTGCCTGGCTTCAGGATAAACCCGGGTTACCGGCTGTTGAATATGGGTTTCTTTCAGTGGAAAATTGGGGTATATGGTTTCAAAACCCCAGCGTTCCAGATAAGTTAAATCAGGCAAAATATAATCGGCATAAGTAGCTGTTTCACTGATTACCACATCGGATACCACCAAAAGGGGAATAGTTTTCTGGTCTTTTAAGATCTCTTTATGAGCTTTTCCCACCGGTACCGATAATAAAGGAGAAATCCGGTGAATGAACAGGGCTTTGATAGGATATGGATAACCTTCAGCAGCACTTGGCAAGGCCTCCTGAATATTGTTAGCAGAATACTGGAACCAGGGTCGCTTGGCCGGATAGCCATCCCGTTCAAAAAGAGTAGTTTTTTCATAGGCAACCTTGTTCCGTACCAGCGGAATGCCCCAGGCTTTAAATCCTTTCGGTACTTTTAACAGATCATACCTGCCCTCAAAAGGATTAAACTTCGCTCCGGTGCTCATACTGCCCCCTTTCCAGTCATAGTTGCCGATCAGATGGTTAAGGCAGTTAATAGCCCGCAGATTATAGAAACCATTGGTATGCATTGCCGGACCCCGGTAGGAGGTAATAGCCGCTTTTTTCCCATGGGAAGTAAACTCCCGGGCCAGTTCGATAATCTGCTGCGGGTCGATTTCGCAAATCTTGGCATATTCCTCAATGGTGTATTCCATAACCCGCTCTTTAAACAGGGTAAACACCGACTTGACATGGATGCCGTTAATAACCGTATCTACTTCCAATTCTCCTTCGCTAGCCTGGTCATGGGGTACAGGCTTTCCATTCTGGATTACCACAAACTGTTCTTTAGTTCCAATTCCAAGATCACTGGCTCTTAGCTTGGGCTTTCCTTTTGCAGACAAATTAACCAAGTAAGTTGCATCGGACCAGGTCGGTTCCCCGTCAGCTTTTGCAGCCGCCTGGTTGGGATTGGTTAAATATCTTAAGTCATAACGCTTGTTTTCTATAATCCAGCGGGCCATACCCAGAGCTAAAGCTGCATCCGTTCCCGGCTTTGTCGGTACCCAGATATGTGCCTTTTCAGCAATCCGGCTCAATCTTGGATCGACCACCGCCAGCTTCATCCCTCTTTTGAGAGCATTCATAATTTTGGGGGCGAGCCAAGTTGGCCCTTTATTGGCTACCAGCGGGTTAGTTCCCCAGATAATAACAAATTCAGCATTATCCACATCGGCGTACATGCGCTTTTTCGGTTTTTCTGTGTTAAAAGACTGTACATTCCCGATTACACCGTTGACACTACAAATTCCTCCATGGTCAAGGCTGTTAATGCTGCCAAGGGTTTGGCTCCAAAACCGGTCTTTGAAAAAATCCCGCCGGTCCCCAAAAAAGCCTACAATTTGATTAGCCTTGGGCCCCAAATCAGGATGTTTAGTATCGATAAGCACATCTTTATACTTCGCATCAAATTCTTCCTGGGACATCTCTCCTTTTTTCACCTTTTCCCAATCGGCCATTACCTTCTCTTCGGGAACAAAGGCCCAAAGGTTTTTTAACCCCGGAGTCCCAAGATCCGGACTACCGTAAACTATTTCCTTTAATGCTTGTTCCCAGCTTATACTTTGCCATTGCCCGCTTCCCCGGGGACCAACCCTTTTCAAAGGCTTTTGCACTCGCAAAGCATCATAAGCAGTTTGGATACCGGCCTGGCCTTTAAGACAGGTCCGTCCACCCCTAAAGCCTCTTCCCTCCTTGGCTATATCACCGCTACCTTTTGCTGCTTCATCCACAGGAGTATTGTACGGAATCTGACCAAAAGGTTGCATGTTAAGCGGACTATAAGGGTTGCCGGCTAACTTTCTAATATAAGAAGTAGGACCGTTTCCTTTAGCAGGGGTGATAACCGCTTTAAGAGTACAGTGGGTATTACACTGTTCACAGGTGGTATAAATAACATCCTCAGCACCGTAATCCAGGACCTCTTGGCCCGTCCCGTGAGGATCATCTAAAAACCAGGATTCAACCGCCGACTGCTCAGACCCCAAGGCTGCGGGAGCTACCAAACCTACTCCCGCCAAAACAGCGCTGGTTTTAAGAAAACTTCTTCGGCTGATTTTAACCGGCTTCTTTTGTTGATCCATATTATTTTCCCTCCCTTAATTCTTCAACGGTATCTATTGGTAATGCTTTAATTGCCACTGTATATAAAAACAGGCCGAAAGCCACTATTCCTAAACTACTAAGCCATTCAACAAGCGTAGGATAATAATAACCCCAGGGCAATCCCGGCAACACCGGGACAATTAAAGCGGGTACCACAATGTTAAACCGTACGCCTAAAATGCCGATTACCACCAAAATAGCCGCCAGGGTAATAGCATTTACCGATTCTTTCAGCCTGGGGTGAAAGAAAATAAACAGTGGAACAACTACTCCCAGAAACAGTTGTACCCACCAGAACGACCAGGAAAAAGGACCCCGAAAAATAGTTTCGATGGTAGCCAGTTCCGTATATTGGAGTCCATAGGCGCCCACAAAAAATTCGTAAAATTCCAAGCCTAAATCGATAAACAGAAAAAGGGTTAAGAGTCCCGCCAGGGACTTAACCATTTCCTTATCTACCTCACGCCCCATCACTTTGCTCCGGATCACATAAATTGCCAGTAATAACGCGGTTCCCGAAACCAACGCCGAAACCACAAAGATTACCGGAAAAAGCCCGCTATTCCAAAAAGGTCGAGCTTTGGCTACTGCGAAAAGTGTTCCCGTTCCGCCGTGTACTCCAAAAATAGCAACGGGAATTCCGATTGAACCTAATATTTTCAACAAACGATGGTCCCGCTGTTTGGAAGCAGCGGTCAGGTCAGTACTGCCAAAGGTAAGAAAACGGGCTAAAGCTGCTTGCCACCCACTGCCTTTAGCAGCCCGAATTAAATCCTGTCGCATGGAAAAATAAAGTTCAGCCATTAATAAACCAATATAAACTACATAAAACCGAACTTCCCAGGCCAGGATACTGGTGAAATTCCAGTAACGTAAAGCATGCCAGAAGCGCTCCATTCTTCCCAAATCTATCAAAATAAAACACATAGCTAAAACCATGCTGAGAATGGCAACCAGCAAAGCATCCCGACCAATTTTCTCATATTGTTCCATTTTAAACACAAAAATCATAGTCGAGAGAAGAAAAGAACCGGCACTTAAACCCACAAAAAAGATATAAAAGGCTACCCAGGCTCCCCACGGCGTGGTACTGGTCAAATTAGTAACGGCCAATCCGCCTCGAATTCGTTCGATAATCGCCCAGCCACCGAGCGCCATTAATATAACGAGTACCCCATACCAGGCTTTAGTCAATCGTGTGCTGCTTTTCACCGTACCCTCATCCTCCCTCTTTTTAATTTATTTCAGATAAATGACCCTGGGTTTAGTTCCCATTTCTTCCTGAAGAACGAAGGCCCTGGGGCTTGCAGCCAATTTGGAAACCACACTTTCCGGATCGTTAAGATCGCCAAAATAACGGGCATCTCCTAAACAAACCTCAACACAGGCCGGTTCTTCTCCGCGCTGTAACCGGTGGTAGCAAAACATACATTTGCGAACATTCCCTATTGGCGATTTACCTTTCTCCCGTTTGCCGCGGTCGATACCGTATTCCGGCGCCTGCACTTCGTTGTAGCCAATCATCTCCCGGCTGTAATCCTCACCAAAATCAAAAGACCTAGCTCCGTAAGGACAGCTTACAATACAATAGCGGCAACCAATACAGCGGTCATAGTCGATGGCAACAATTCCGTTTTCCATTTTATAGGTTGCTTTTACCGGACAAACTTGAACACAAGCAGGTCGGTCACATTGCATACACGGTCTCGGAATATGAATTTTAGTAACATTGGGGAAAATCCCCTTCTCCTCTTCAATGACAACATTGTACGATATTCCCGGTGGCGTACGGTTTTCGGCTTTGCAGGCCACCGTACAGGTATCACAGCCAATGCATTTTTGCAAATCAATTACCATTGCCCATTTCTTGTCTGAGCTCACTGCTTATTCTCCTTTCCAAACAACTAAATAGGTTGTAAAATTTAATCGTCAAAGGCCGGTGCTACTTGAACAATATCTCACAAATATTCCTCTCCGGAGAGTTTAATTTTTCATAAACTTATTAAGCAAAAACTATACCAATCCCAAAAGGCTCAAAAATCGGGATAGATATAAAAAAATCCATGACATTTTGTCGTACTACCGTGACAAAATGTCATGGATGGTAAGTAACTTTTTAAGTTATTTCTTTAATTGGTATTCCTCAATTTTACGATAAAGATTGCGGACACTAATTCCCAGCAGTTCGGCGGCCTTGGTTTTATTCCATTGAACCGCCTCTAAAACCTGTTTAATATATCTTTTTTCCATTTCTTCCAGAGTATAAATCTTCTTCGGATCCTCTTCCCGGGGAAGACAGCCAAAAAGGTCTTCCTTTTGGATTTTATCCCCGATGCTGAGCAACAGCCCCCGTTCCAGGATATTGAAAAGTTCCCGAACATTCCCGGGATAATCGTAACTCATAAGTGCCTGCAAAGCCTCCGGAGTAAGTTCCTTTTTTTCCCCGTTACCCGCCTTTTGCAAAAAATACTCAACCAGTAAGGGAATATCTTCTTTTCGCTCCCGCAGAGGAGGAACCCGTATCTTAATGACATTCAGCCGGTAATATAAATCTTCCCGGAAATTACCTTTCGCCACTTCTTCCTCCAGATTCCGGTTGGTAGCCGCTATTACCCGAACATCCACTTTGCGTAAGCGTATATCACCAACTCGCCGGAATTCACCGGTTTCCAGAAACCGCAAAAGTTTTACCTGTAATCCCAGTTCCATTTCCCCGATTTCATCTAAAAACAAAGTCCCGCGGTGAGCGCTTTCAATTAAACCCATTTTTGTGGTTAAGGCTCCGGTAAAAGCCCCTTTTTCATAACCGAAGAGCTCGCTTTCCAGAAGTTGGGCCGGTAGGGCTCCGGAATTGATAGCTACCAGCGGTTGTTGGGCTCTATTGCTCCACTGGTGAATCGCATTGACAATTAATTCCTTACCGGTACCGCTTTCTCCTTCAATCAGCACCGGTGAGTCGGAAGCTGCCACCTTTTTCGCTAACTCCAGCACCCTGGTAATGGCTTGACTTTTACCTACAATTACTTTGGAACTTCTATCCCTGCGCAAAACTTCTTTCATTCCCAAATTTTCTTCCAGTAACTGCCTTTTCTCGTAAGCTTTTTGCAGGGTAATTTCCAGCTCTGCCAGATTACAGGGCTTGGTTAAATAATCATAAGCCCCAAGCTTCATCGCTCCAATAGCCGATTCTATGGTACCGTGCCCGGTAAGGATAATCACCTGAAGATTTTCATCTAATTGCCTGGCCCGTTGCAGCAGTTCTATTCCATCCATTCCCGGCATTTTAATATCAAAAATTGCTAAATGAAAAGTTTCTTCCTTTAAAAATTGGAGAGCCTCTTCACCGGTTGCCGCTCCCTTAACTCCATAGCCTTTCCGGGTTAACCGTTGAATAAGCAATTCCCGAAAATTTTCCTCATCATCAACTACCAGAACTTTAATTGTTTCCTTCATCTTTCTCACCTTCTTTCCGCTCCACCGGTAAAATAATAGTTACCGTTGTTCCCTTACCTAACCTGCTACTAATTTGAATATCCCCCTTCATTTCTTTAACAATACCGTAACAAATGGATAGTCCCAGACCAGTACCTTTACCCAACGGTTTTGTAGTATAGAAAGGATCAAAAACTTTCTTCAGCTCCTCCTGGGCAATGCCGGTTCCGGTGTCAATTATTTTAATTACTAAATCTTTTTCTCTTTTTTCAGTAATAAGTTTAAGCCGTCCTCCCGTTGTTTCCATAGCATCCAGAGCATTACCGATAATATTGAGCAAAACCTGTTGTAGCTGGGAAAGGTCCCCTTTAACCACAGGCAAATCTATATTAAATTCTTTCTCAACCTGAATGCCAAGTTGTTTAATCCGGTGATTAACCAGGGCCAAAGTATCTTCCAGCAATTCGTTAAGATTTATGTCAATCATATGACCGGCAGGTTGTCTGGCAAAATTTAACAAACTTCCGGTAATTTTTTTGCACCTTTCTATCTGTTTACAGATTACCTGTAAGTATCTCGCCAATTCCCCGGAGCGGTGAAGCTCCCTTACATCTTCATCAGCAATCCTCTCCAACAGGTCTTCAGCATAAGCAGACACAGTAGCTAAAGGGTTATTAATTTCATGGGCTATTCCGGCAGCCAGTAACCCTAAAGCTGCCATTTTTTCCGTTTGAATAAGTTCTGCAGATTTTTGCTTTATCTGTTGCGTCATAAAGTTAAAAGCATCTACCAATTGCCCGATTTCATCATCGGTAGTTTTGGGTAAAACAAAGTTCAGGTCGCCGGCAGCCACCCGCCTGGCTCCCTGCTCTAAAACCTCAATAGGTTTCGTAAAACGCAAAGCAAAAAGAATACTGGTTATCACAACCAACACTACCACAAAAAAAGTTATTATTAGAAACTTAAACTTCAAAGCAGTAATGGGTCTGTAAGCTTCACGAACCGGTATTTCCATAACCGCTGCCCACCCTAATTTTTTTATAGGTGCATAAACCCCCAATACTTCCTCGCCGTTAAAAGAAACATATCTTAAAGGCAACGTACCTTCATATTCCTTTCCCTCCATAAAACGGCGGACAGCAAGGCTGGAGCTTACCGGAGTTTGTCTTAAAACCTGACTGAAATCTTCATGGGCAATTAATTTTCCATCATTATTAACCACAAAAATGTCGCCGTCTTGGTTACCGTACTTGGCCAGGACGGTATTCATAACAGGCCTTAAATTAACCTGAACATAAAAACCACCTTTAATTTCCCGGGTCAACAAACTTTTCACCGGGATAATTAAACTGACCATGGTTCGCCGGTCAGCAGTCTGATAGCTTTTGACCATTCCTTCTTTGCTTAAGAGTTCCGGATCTACTTGGGACAGTTTTTGGGGAGTAATTACTTCCCGTTTGGATACCCGGGCAACCTCTCTTCCCCGCTCGTCCAGAAGACTAATATCTTCAACGGCCGGTATATCCCGTAAAAAGATATAAAGGAATTTTTCCTGACTTTCCCGGTCCTGCTGCAAAAGCGCTTCCCCGAAAACATTACCGGCAGCGGAAATTTTATCTTCTATTCCGGAAATCAACTGACCGATATCCATAGCTATTCCTTTTACCAGATCAGTATTCCGCTGCTGAATGGATACCAGTAAATCCTTTTCGGCTGCCCGAACATTTAGATAGGTCAGTGACACCAGAGGTATAATGGACATAAGAATACCAAAGGCTAAAACCTTAATTTTTATCCTGTTCCAAAATTTCATCGCAAATCGCCTCAATTTTACTTAATTACAGTTTTAGCAAAACTCAATCCGGTTGCATTAAGCTTAAGTCCTAACTTCTTTGCTGTACGCAGATTTACCACCAATTCCAGATTATCCGGTGTTTCTACAGGAATCTGTTCCGGTTGCTGGCCGTGCAGTACTTTGGCCACAATCCTGGCTCCCTGATACCCCTGGTTGTACATGGAAACTCCATAAGCTGCAAAATAACCCCGGTCCGCCTCCTGCTCAAAAATACCCATAACCGGAATCTTATATTGCAAAGAAAGCTTTAATAAATCCTGGGTTAAAGTTTCCAGCAAAAAACTGGATAAAGGGAGAATAGCATCAAATCCTTTTAGAGATTGTTGGTTCAATTTTGTTTTAAATTCAGCCCTTGAACTTACTGCTATGGTTTTTATTTCTATTCCCAAATCTTTTGCTGTATCTTTAACAATTTTCAAACTGGTATAACCGGGAGGCACCTTAGGGTCATAAAGAACGATAACCTTATTCACCGGCGGCAATAACTTCTTTAACAATTCCAACCTTTTTCCGGCCAACTCCGCATGATAATTATCCACCCCGGTAATTTGTCCTCCCGGTTCGATAAAGCTTTTTACCAGACCACCTTCTACCGAAGAAGCAGCTCCGATAAAAACAATGGGAGTGTCTTGATTCTTAGCTGCTCTTTTCAGGGCATCCGCTTCCACACCTCCGGTGGCGACCAGCACATCCGGCTTCTCATGGACTAACTTTCGGGCTAAAGGCAAAAGTTGTTCCCGCTCGCCTTCGGCATTTAAAATAATATAGTTAACATCTTTTCCCTCGATAATCCCTAAATCCGCTAAACCTTGCTTAAGGCCAACGATTTTTTCCGCCTTTATACTGCTGGCAGCTAAGATCCCTACAGTCCATTTGGCTTTCTCCGGTTGGGCACCGACCTCGCAGCCTGCTATAAAAATTATTCCGATTATTAATCCTAAAAAGGTAATTTTTTTCACCATTTTATCAACACCTTCTTTAATAATAACAGCTTTTGCCTTAATAATAGCATAGATAACGTAAAAGCAAAAAAGGGCCGTTCCAAAAGCACCATCGTACTTTCGAAACCAGCCCCTTTTCTTTCCTTTAAGGCTATTTTTTAAACGGGTCATAACCCTTGGTTATCTAAATACCAAACAATTCTTCAGCATTAAATCTTGCAATCCTGGCAGTGATTTCCGCAGGAACCCCGTTAAGTTCCAAATACCGCACAGCCCTGGGAACACTAAGGGGATCGTTAGGCTTGAGATTGCTGTAATCGCTATTCAGGACACCTCGTTGAAATCGTTCCAGGTGATTTAAAAGTAGCTGAGGAGTGATTCCCTCCGGACGGATGGTAAGCCCGGGAATAGCCCCAAACTCCTCGATTAAGTCAATAATATCCAAATTAGCGTGGTCGATGACCATTTTTCCGGGTTCTATCCCGACGGAGGCGGCAATTTCCATTGTTTTCTTAGTTATTTCTATCCTATTCTGGGGAGGGGTATGAAGGATTACCGGTACCCCGTATTCCTTGGCCACCTTCAATTGCTCCTTGAGGACATCCTGTTCCCGCTGACTCCCCTCATGGAGGCCGATTTCTCCTAAACCAATGACATTGCTCATCTTCAGGTAGTTTGGCAGGGCATCAACCACCCTGGGCCAATCTTCCGGTGTCCCCATGGGATGAACACCAACAGCGACAAAAAGCCTGATACCATTTTGGGCAGCATTTCTCAGCGAAAGGGTTAACATTTGGTGGAAATGATCAAAAAGGGTTTGGGCATGTTTAGCCCCGAAAAATAGGGAGCAGCCAATAACCTTCTTCACCCCAGCCAGGGCCATGTTTTCCAACCCCTCGTACGAAAGCATCGAGACATGAGTATGAGAATCTACAATTTCTACCATATAGATTTTATTCCCCCTTTTATTACGCCTTGGACTCTCCCTTTTATCGCCATTAGTTTAAATTATTATTTAATCAGGGCTTTATGTAAGCATACCCTTCCGTTTGTTTTTTGGCAATTTCTGTTATGCCAGCCGGTACAACTGTCACAAAGTTAGGGAGACTCTCTTCGGCGATTGACTGAGCCTTAAGAGCATTCCGGCACGCAACAAAGTTTACTCCCATCTCCGATAACTTCTTCATCTGCCCCATCAGCGATCCACTTGTTGTTCCATTGAGCTGATCGCTACTGCTCTTGAATGACAAAACCGCCTCACCGTTAGCCACTACTTCAATGTCAGCATTCCCTTGGCCAACATCATTTAAAAAATTAGTGATATTCACAAACGCCCTTTGCCATTTATCAGATTCGTTGACATGAAAAAGGAGTTTTAACCTACTCATCCAAACGCCCCCTCTCTGCTGAACTCAAGGCAGTCAGGCCAAATCTTCAAAACCGTTCCTTAAAAATAATGTAACATGGAAAAAGTTGCTTGTCCAATTTGTTTATCTTATGACGCATATTGAAAAATGATATTGCTATTTTAAGCAACTAAATAGCCGGCCCTTTAAAAAGACCGGCTTTTCTCTCTTACTTTTTAATTTTTACCGTTGCCGAAAGACCTGGAACAAGACCCTCAGGCTTTTCTAAAAGTTTAATCTTTACAGGAATTCGCTGGCTTACCTTGGTAAAGCTACCGGTAAAACTGTCAGCGGAAAAGAGGTTAAATGTGGATTGGGTAGCTTTGCCGATAGACTCTACTCTACCGGACAGGACTTTCCCCCCCAAAGCATCCACGTAAATTTTAACCGAAGCTCCAACCTTGACCCCGCCTATCTCTTTCTCCAGGATGTTAGCGGTAACGTAGAGGTTATTAAAGTCCGCCAGGGATACGGCAGTCTGGCCAGGAGCCAAAATTTCCCCGGGCTTTACCCAGACTTTGACTACCTCACCTTTAACCGGTGCTTTTACCTCGGTCGCATCCAGGTTTAATTTGGCAAGTTTTAAAGCTGCTTCCTGGGCTTTAACTTGAGCTTCTACCGCCTTGATGTCTTCTAACTGGGCACCGTTTAGGGCCAGATCAAGCTTACTTTTTGCTGCCTTTACGCCAGCTTGAGCGGTATTCATTTGGGTCTTGGCCGCTAACTGCTGGTACTTTAACTGGCCAATTTGCTTTAAAAGTTCATTGGCCTGATCTTTTACCTCCTGGGGTGTAGCTGGATTTGCCAGTAAAGGCTTTAAAGCATCATATTTTTTCTGAAGGTCATCTATATCTTTACTTAGCTGCTCATATGATTCCTTGGCCCCATTATAGCCAGCCAGCGCTTGTTCATATAAAGCCCTAGCTGCGTTTACATCCTCAACCCTGGCTCCTTTTAACACCTTTTTTAACTGCATTTGAGCTGCACTTAATCCCGCCTGGGCCTGCTCTAACTGGGCTTTGGCAATATCATCTTCAAATTTTAGCAAAAGCTCGCCTGGATTTACTTCATCTCCTTCCTGGACTTTTACTTCCTTCACTTTACCACCAGTTTTACCGCCAATGCTGTAGATATCAGCAGTGACTTTCGCATCATCAGTAGTAACATAGTTTTTATTATCTAAGTAAGCATAAATACCGTAACCAGCCCCTAACAGCACAATAATCAAAATTACTGCTAAAAACTTTTTCTTCATCCCCAGCACCTCCCGTTAAAATTCTGCCACCGGCAGTTTTTCTTTTTCTCCTGGTTGAATGTTTCGTTCTTCCTTTAAAAAGAAAGTTAGGAAAAACCCTAAAATCATAATTAAAGCAGTAACAAAAACAGCATCGGCAATTGCTTTAGCATATGCCACCTGGTAAAGCCTCATTGCTATTACCCCATATGCTCCTTTAACCGAAGCCAAAGGTGAAACCCCTATCCCCTCTAAACCAGTCTTAATAAAGTTAATGGTTTGCTGGAATAAAGGCGAAAATTGGTTTAAGCCCTCGGCCATGCGGGCACCGTGAAACGCCACTCGCTGCTGGGTTATGGTAGTAATAATTGCCACCCCTAAAGAACTACTTACCTGGCGTAAAGTATTGTTAATAGCCGAAGCTCTCCCCACCTGATAGGTAGGCAGGGCATTCATCCCAGCAGTATTTACCGGCATCATGGAAAAACCAATCCCCATCGCCCGAATGATTAATAAAGTTTGCAGCCACCAGAGTTCGGTATTTATATTGATACGAGCCAAACCAAAAGAGCTTAAAACCGCCAAAGTTAACCCAAATAATACCACTGGCTTGGCCCCCAGGCGGTCAAAAAGGCGTCCAGCTATAGGCATCACCAAACCGGAGGCCAAAGCCGCCGGCAGCATGATAAGCCCGGTATCCATAGGGGGGTAACCCCGCAAATTTTCAAAAAAGATAGGAAAAAGGAAAAGACCACCGAAAAGCCCCATTGTGTTAATCATAGTAATAATTAAGCTCATGGAAAAAGTAGGATTTTTTAAGACGCTCAAATCCAGGAGCGGTTCCGGACTCTTTAGTTCAAAGTAAGTAAAAAGCGTAAGGGACAAAGCAGAAAGCCAGAAAAGAAAGAGGATTTTAGTAGAGCTCCAACCCCAATCAGTCCCTTTACTTAAAGCTAAAAGGAGGGCAAAAAAACCCACCGCTGAAGTGATAAACCCTGGAAAATCAAAGTTGGCATGAGGTCGGCGCACCGATTCTTTTAAAAACAGCACAGCCATAACCATGCCAAAAAGACCGATGGGAATGTTGATGGTAAAAATTAGCCGCCAGTTAAAATACTCCACCAGATAGCCGCTTAAAGTCGGACCAATAGCCGGGGCTACCATTACCGATATCCCCCAAATCCCCAATGCCATCCCCCGCTCTTCCCGGGGAAAGGTGTTGAAAATAATGGTCATGGAGGCAGGCATCATCATCCCACCGCCTATAGCCTGAACTACCCGGGCGGCAATCATCGAGTTATTGCTCCAGGCAAAGCCACACAGAGCAGAACCTAAAGTAAAGAAAAATAGTGCTGCAATATACAGCCTTTTATAACCATAGGTATCCCCTAAATAACCGGTAACCGGAATTACCACCCCCATCACCAGCATATAACCGGTTAAAACCCACTGGATTTCTTCGGTGCCCACTGCAAAAACTTGCATCATCTTGGGAATAGCAATATTGACAATGGAGGTGTCAAGAATAGCCATAAAAGTACCAATAACCACAACAAACATGGTAAGCCACTTATTTTCCCCAAAATTATGCCGCTCGTGCTCCAAGCTCTCACCCTCTTTACAATTCAAGTCTTTGTTGTAGCTCTCTAATCTTTTTCCAGTAGTGTTCCTTAACCTCTGGTTCTATCTCGCTGAGAAAAGCATTAAAAAGTTTGGGCAAGTCATGATGATGGAAAAAATGGTGTTCTGCTAGATGTACTACTACCGGATGCCTGGTCCAAATGCCAATAGTCTCGTTTTCCACTCCTTCTTCCGCCAGCAGGAGCTCATCACCGTCAATGATTAGTTGAAACCCTAAACTACCCCTTTTTCTTAAAATCGTTTTCTCGGTTGTTAAAACCACAGGATTAAATTCCTGTAATTCTTCTCCCTTCCCAATTAAAGTTAGTTCAACGGCTACCTGTCGTTGCCTTGCGTTTTTAAGTTCTTCTTGATAGGGTATAACCATTGCGATAGAAGCTAAAAGTTTAATATTTTTTTTAGCTTTGTGGATCATTTCCCGAATTCTTCCAGGAATTTGCTCACCATTTAAATGGATTACCCGTTCTTTGGTTCCTCCTGGAGTTATGGCTTCTAAAGCTTTTTTCGCTTCCCTGACCTTTACGGAAAACTCCTCTTTTAACCGCTCCAAGTATTCACTAGGAGGTTCGGCCAGATACTTTACCGGCTCCCCCTGGATTTTCTGTACCGCGCCTTTTTCTATAAGCTTATGCAAAGTCTGGTAAACCATTGACCTGGGAATCCCGGAATTTTTGGCCACTTCATAGCCCGTAGCTTCCCCTAAATTTAGTAAAGCGAGGTAAGCTTTTGCTTCATATTCGCTAAAGCCTAAAGACTTTAACTTTTCTAACACCTATAACCCCCTTTCATAGTAGTTATATGTATGACTACTTTAAAATTTTAGCTACTGTTCGGGAAAAAGGCAATAAGAATTTTTTGTAAAGCTTTTCCGAAAGGTTCTTACTACCTTTCTGTTATTCTTTTGGTCCGTAGGCGTAATTAAAAATATAAACTAAAAGCAAAGAGGCTCCTGGATATTTCCAGAAGCCTCTTTTTTTCAACTATTAAAAGTTACTTTTTCAAAAACTTTTAAGTCCTTTTTAATCTCCCCAATTCTTTCCCTACCGGCTCTTTGGGCCAAGAAAATCCCAAGCAAAACAATAAGCGTTCCAGCCACAAGCTCTATAGTAATTTTTTCATTTAAGAAAATCCAGGCAAAAAAGCCTGCCAGGACCGGTTTTAAAAAAAATACCAGCGAACCATTTCCGGCACCAATACTGGTTAAGCCTAAAAAGTACGTGTAATAGGCTAAACCTGTAACAAAAAAAGTTAAATAAGCCATAGGTAAAATTGCTTTAGGCGGAAGGGAAAAAATCGGGTAGTGTTTTATTAAGATTATAGGCAGTAAGAATATGCTCCCCATGATAAAAGAAAAACAATTCATTATTACACTATCGGTTTTTTGCGAAAACCTTTTACCTAAAACCGTATAAAGCCCATAGGTTACAGCAGCTAAAATTAACATTATAATTCCATAGACATAGGAAGTTCCTAACTCTAAATCTTTATAAAAGACAATTACAACCCCTACGAGTCCAATAAAAAGCCCCAGGATTTTTTGGAAGTTTAATTTTTCATCCAAGATAAAATAGGCAAAAAGCATCACAAAGAGCGGATTTGAGCTAAAAATCGCCGCTGCCAGGCTTGCTTTAGTCATATTGATACCTATTTGCAAAAATGACATACTTAGAACCACATTTAACAGGCCTATTAGAGAGGCAAACAAAAAATCACTGCCAGTAAGTTTTATATTCTTTCGCTTCATATTACTTAGAGCAATAGGCAAAAGGATAAATCCTCCAAAGAAAAATCTTAAAAAATTTAATTGAAAAGGATTAACCAATTCCGCCAAGGCTCTACCTACCACTTCATACGTACTAAACAACACCACCGTAATCCCTAAATAAAGATAGCTCATGTTCACTGTAAATCTCCTCCTGCAATTTTTACTAAAAAAATTTTAACTATATTATATTTTTGAATTGTCATAATATTATTTATTATTAGAAATTAATTTTCTATAGTCATTTTAATTTTATTATAACACCAATGGCAAGTATTGTGCTTTACGGCACTTAATTATACATTTAATTTTTTGTTAATTTTTAATTATCTTTACCAAATTATAATAAATTTCCCTGCTGGCTAATCTTGACAACTCTTTAACACTTTCCTGAAAGGTTCTTAAAGCCTTCCTGTTATGATTTAAGTAAGCTCCAAACAGGGAGCAAAAATAAAAAATACCTTGGGAGGTAAATATCATGAAAAAACAAAATTGGTTTAAAAGGTTAGCAACAGGTTTAGCAATTGGAGGTGTTTTACTGGCAACAGTCCCGGCCACCATTTTTGCCGCCGATACAACTACACCTACTCCAGCAGTGGTTCAAACCATGAAGGGATACGGGGCAAGGCTTGGCCAAACCCTCGGCAGCATGCGGGATTCCATCGCTAAATTCTTGGGAATTGACACTACCACTTTAATGACGGAGCGGCAAAGCGGAAAATCCTTAGCCCAGATAGCTAAAGAAAAAGGTAAAAGCGAAACCGACCTGGTAAACTTTATCGTCAAAGAAAGAACTTCTCAATTAGACCAGCTTGTTAAAGACGGGAAAATTACTCAAGCTCAAGCGGATTTAGCCAAATCCCAAATGACCGAACAGGTGAAAGCTAACATCAACAAAACTACCGTAGGTGGCAATGGCTACGGTATGGGAAGAGGTAAAGGTCAGGGTAAAGGCCAATTTAGAGGCCAAGGCCGGGGACAGGCAGGTAACTGCATCTATACAACCCCCAGCACCACTAATTAATAAAACAAACACCTAAAAGCAAAGAGGCTCCTGGTTAATCCAGAAGCCTCTTTTTTTATGCTATTTTACCCTGCCCCTATAACTTTTTTGGGCCCCCACCTTTACTAAAATGTTCTACTATGTAGTGGTCGATTTTTTGGCTTATCTTTAAAATAATTTCCTTGTTCATATTCATCTTTGCAGCATTATTTAAGAGATTTCTGGCAATTTCGATTTTATCCATTTTCCCCACCCTTCTCACTCCCTATAAATAAAATTTCATACATTATTTTACATTATTTTAGGCTTATTGCAAATACTATTTTTAAGCTAACAGCAAATTTATCTTTGAACTAATTTCAGGTACAGTTATTTCTAACGGGAGTGAGCAGAATGGAAAATTCGTTTAAATATGACTTAGATTTAAAAGCGATTGGGCAAAGAATAAGGGAGGAAAGAAAAAAATTAAACCTTTCCCGGGAAGATTTCGCTGAAATCCTGGGACTTTCCGATTATTATGTAGGACAATTAGAACGGGGAGAACGACAAATGAGTCTTTCTGTTTTAATAAAAATATGTAATTGTTTACATATCTCTATCGAATATCTTGTTTCTGGTAGAAACCTTTATGAGCAACCTAAAGTTCAAGAAAATACCCTATCATATAATTATTTACCCCCTGCCGATAAATTTGACAGTGAGCTGGTAAATTTATTACATAAATGTTCTTCATTAGAATTAAAATTAATTACAAAAATTACCAAAACCATTTTACCGTACATAAAATAAAAAAAGTAGCGGAATTAGTTTCATCCCCGCTACTTTTTTATTTTTATTTCTCCTTAATTTTTTCTTTTTTCGGTAGCTACCGTTTTTCGAATTAAAGGGAATTTCCACTCTAGATCTTAGTCCTGGTATGAGCCCTTACCAGTTCTTTTCCTCTTTCTTCAAAAAGTTTCTTGCGATAACTTTCGTAATCCACCAGGGTTATAGCTTTAGTGGGACATGCCGCAACACAAGCACAAGTTACTTCTTGATTATCTTGCCTTCTGCTTAAACAAAGATCACATTTCCTTGCTTTACCATTTTTAGTTCTGCCATTAACTTTATCTTTTTCATCTTTTACTATAATAATAGCGCCAAATGGACACACCATGGAACAAACTTTACAGCCAATACAATTACTTTCATTAATTTTCACATACCTATCTTCTTGATATATTGCTCCGGTAGGACAGGCATGGGCACAAGGTGCATCTTCACATTGCCTGCACTGAATAGGCATAGCCATGTCTTCAACCTGGACCACCGAATTTCTTGGTTGCAAATGTAAACCCTGGGCAACCGCAGAATGCAAATCACAGTCGGCATGAGCCAAAGCACAGGCTAACTCACAATTTTTGCAACCCATACACTTTCGTGGGTCAGCATAAATAAAGAAATTTTCTTTAGTTTTAACCATTTTAAAATTACCTCCTTTCAATTGCTGTCTATCCTTTGAAAATACAAAACTTTTAACATTCACCCTTTACTTTTCAACTTCTAAATTCTCCACATACAATTCCTTTCCGGCAACAATGTCAACAAATCCGGTCCCACATTGCGGACATTTAAAGTTATAGTTATAAACCCGGAACACCTTGTTACACTCCCGACATTTTCCCATCAGTGGGACTCGCTCGATAACCAACTCCGCACCCTCGGCAACGGTATTTTGCGCATAAACTTTAAAACACGCAGTTAAGGTCATAGGTTCCACCACTGTCATCTCGCCAACCTTAAGCTTTACTTTTAAAATTTTTTTTATTTGATGCTCTTTTACTTTGGCATCGATAATCTGAAAAAGACTATCCACTATAGCCATTTCATGCATAGCACCGCATCCTTTTTTATATTATCTTTCGGTGCAGGAAATACAGGGATCAATACTATTAATAATGAGGGGAATGTCAGCCACTTTATTACCCGGCATCATAACCTTAAGTGCTTCCCAGTTCATATAAGTTGGTACCCGCCACTTAATGCGTTCCGGAATATCTGAACCATTGGTGCGTAGATAATAAATCAATTCTCCCCGCGGAGCCTCGGACTTGGCTACCGCCTCTCCTGCGGGAATTTCCGGCAAATAGTCTATACACGTTGGACCGTCCGGAATCTCTTTTAGACAATGTTGAATAATATTGATAGCTTCCTGAATTTCTCTCAGTCTAACCAGGGCTCTTGCTTTAACATCACAACCAGTTTCTACCTGAACATTAACCTTGAGCTTGTCGTAAGCAGCATACGGACTCTTTACCCGGACATCATTATTTATACCGGACCCCCGGGCTACAGGCCCAACCACCCCATAGCGGAGAGCTTCATCTTTAGGTAATATCCCTACCCCTTCAGTCCGAGCCCGAACAAATTTATTGTTCATATAAATACGGGTAATTTCTTCTAAAGGCTTCTTCAGGTTGTCTAACTGTCTCGCCAGATATTTAATCTTTTCCTCTGACAGGTCATATCTTACGCCGCCAATGCAGTTAGCAGCCAGGTCCATTCGATTCCCGTAAATAGTCTCTTTTATATCCTGGACTATCTCCCGTAACTCCATAACATGCATGAATAATGAGTCAAAGCCAATGATATGAGCCAGCATAGCAATATTAAACAAATGGGAAGCTATTCTTTTTATTTCATCAGCTATAACCCTTAAATATTCGGCCCTTTCCGGAATTTGAATACCGGCAATTTTCTCCAGGGCCATGCAGTAGGTAAAGGGATGGTTATTGGAGCACAAAGAACAAACCCTTTCAAGCAAAGTTAAATTTTGATATATATTACGTTTCATTGCCAGATACTCGATACCCCGGTGCACATGCCCTGCCGTTAACTCCAGACCTACAATAGTCTCTCCCTCTACCTCAACCCGGAAATACATCGGCTCTTCCAGGGCCACATGTAGCGGACCTACGGGGATTGTATAAGTGCTCATTTAACCTCTCCCTCCTGGGAAGTAGCCGCTAAGACCTTTTCCCACAAAGTTTTACTGGTAGCTCCCTGCATAGCAATTGATAAAGGGATAAAGTCATTCATTATTCCCTCATCAATAGTATCATCGAGGAATAATCTCTTTGGATTGGGATGGCCGACTACTTTAATACCATATAATTCTTGTAATTCGCGTTCCGTCCAATCGGCACTTTTTAAAATCGGGGTTATGGAATTAACTTTACCACTATCTCCGGGTACTTCAATGGTAACCGTACAGGTACAGCCATCCAGGTCAAAATGGTAAGCAATCTCATGGCTATCCCTTTGTTGGTCATCTTTCGTTTTATAAGCTGTGATAGTAATTACCCGGCCTCCCAAACTTGCCACTATCAAAGCCACAGTGGTAATATGGCGGTGGTCGTGGAGCCTACACCAACCAGTAACAACTCCTTTAGAATTTCTCTCCCACCGCAAAGAAAATTCTGCCCCCAACGCCCGGGTCAGTTTTTCTGTAAATTCCTCCTGAATATTCCGTACCATCTTCTTTCCTCCCTTCCTCAGCGGAGAGCTCGTTTTTGGCGGCATTTAGGGCATAAATGCCTTAACATTTCAATTTCCTTGTTTACGTGCTCATAAGCTCGCTGCAATAATTCAGGAGAAATTGGTACCATAGGTGTACCACATCCGGCACAATTTACATATTTTATGAATCCTTTTTCCACATATCTGTATTTATCCTCTTGCCGGTGAGCGGTATGATAATCTTCCGTTAAACGAATGGCTTTGGTAGGGCAGTAATATTCGCAAAGGCCACAGAAGGTACAGGTATTATGCCACAGGATGAACTCAAGGCCACTTTTATCGGCCACTTCCCGGATTTGAATGGCTCCCCCGGCACACACATGCTCACACATCCTGCAGGCAATACAAGCCCCGGCATTATATTTGGCCTTTCCCCGCAGTCCCTCAGGAACAAAGGTTTCACCAAAGGGATATGGGTCGGTTGTTGGACTCTTGAACAAATTACGCAGGGCGATTTTTAAAAACGAAGACATGGGTAACTCCCCTTTACAACCTGGTTTCCCAAATTTTGATAGCTTCGATAATCCCGTCAATAATCGCCTGGGGTCTGGGAGGACAGCCCGGTACATTGACATCTACCGGAATAAAGTTATCAATAGGGCCGGTAATGGCATAACTATCTCTAAATACCCCTCCAGATATGGGACATACTCCGATGGCTACCGTCACTTTTGGCTCAGGAATTTCCTCGTAAAGGCGCAAAACCTTTTCCTTAACCCGGGCAGTAAGAGGCCCAGTAATTAAAACTATATCCGCATGTTTTGGGCTACCACAATATTTACAACCCAAGCGTTCCACGTCATAACGAGGGATACAGGCTGTGGTCGCCAGTTCCACGTCACAGCCGTTACAGGATCCCGCATTTATGCGGTATAACCACGGTGATTTTTTCGCAATTTTTTGCAGAATCTTTCTCATCCGGACACCCCCCTACCCTTTTACTAACGTTAAAATCAAGCTGATTAATGCCAGTACTGTGGGATACTTGAGATAAAATTTAAAGGCCTGATCTATCCGTACCCTTCCCGTGCTGGAGCGAATAATGGTTATCGAAATAACCAGTAAGATTAAACATTTTAGAAAATACCACAAGAGATTGAGCATGGTATTTTCGCCCAAAGGCGTTGGAAAAAATAGTGCTACGGCTAAACCCAGTACCACTACCATTTTTAGGGCGTTGGTTAGCTTAAATAACGCAAGCCAACTCCCGGAATACTCCAGAATAGGGCCTTCAACAATTTCCGTTTCCGCCTCAGGGATATCAAAGGGAACAACCCCTATAGTACCAGGGATAAAAACCAGAAAAGCTAAGAGAGCCGGTAACATGGTGTAATCAAACAGTAAAGCTCCGTTTTCCACTTGGTACTGGACAATTTTACTTAAAGAAAAGGTGGCAATACCGCCGGTTGCAAATCCAACCTTTAAAGCAACGGTCACCAGGACTATCAGTAACGGCAACTCATAAGCCATCATCATGACCATCTCCCGCGAGGAACCTATAGCCCCAAAGGGGGAACTGGAGGCCGAACCTCCGACTATCAAGGCAATAGCCGGCAAGGACAACAAATAAAGTAAAACCAGCAAATCTCCCGCATAGTTCAAACCTGGATAGACCCCCGCAACAGGGATCAGGGTTACTGCTACCAGCATCCCAGCAAACCCTAACAACGGCGCTAACCTGAAAGCCGGCAGGTGTGCCGTCTCGGGCACAACCACCTCCTTCAGGGTTAATTTGGCCAGGTCAATAAAGGGCTGGTAAAGAGGTGGCCCCACCCGTCTCTGGGCGCGGGCAACAATTTTGCGGTCAATTCCCATCAGAAGCAAACCAAGGACTAAAGCAAACAGGCCACCGGGAAAGAGCAGGAAATTAAAAATTAAATGACCAATATCCGTCACAATCACACCCCCTTACCCAAACCGGCAACCCGGTGTAAAAACTTAATCCATCCATTAATTAACCCTTTGGGGGACTCATAGAGATTATGCGAATTAACATGTACCTCTTCGGGAGTTAAAGTAGTTACACCGCAGGTATAGATTTTGGTATAGCGGATTTTCCCATTGCCCACAAAATAAATACTAAGGCCCACAATAAAGGCTATTGCCATAAACACCGCAATAATTCCGGCATTCCAGGTACCCAGGCCGGAATCAATCCCGAAAAGGGAAACTGAAACCGGTGTCAGCCCCAACGACCTCTCGATGGCAGCAATAGTAGCAAGTGGTATCCCCGGGAAAATCCCAAACACCATACATAAAACAGCTAAAATCACCATAGGAATTTGCATTGTCCAGGGTGCTTCAGTTACATTCTCCAACTCCTTAGGCATTTGTCCAAAAAAGGCAGAATGTAAAAACTTAAGGAACGAAGCCAGGGTCAAAACACTTGCTAACAAAGATAATAACGCTAAAAATACATATCCTTTCTCCATGGCCGCTTCATAGATTAGCCATTTAGAGGTAAAACCATTAAAAGGCGGAATACCGGCAATAGAGAATGTCCCAATCGCAAAGACACTGAGAGTTACCGGCATTTTTCGGCCTATTCCTCCTAACCTGTCCAGATCCCCTATACCGGTTTTTACCATAATGGCACCGGCAACCAAGAAAAGCAGGTTCTTAAACAGCATATGGTTAACTAAATGCAATAATCCTCCAGCCAGACCTAAAGAAGAGCCCAGGCTTATTCCCAAGATGATATAACCCATCTGACTTACCGTATGATAAATAAGCAGGCGTTTCATACCACTTTGCAGCAAAGCCAATGCCGCAGCCATTAAAATCGTTAAGCCGCTCACCCAGGCAAGGATGTACATGAGGCTTGGCATATCTCCTATCTGGCCCAGCTTGCTTAAAAGAGCAACGCCTCCAAATACATAAAATAATTTAACCATCCCAAAAGGCGCACTTTTTAAAAGCACCGAAGAAATATAACCGCTCACCGGTGTTGGGGCGGTAGGGGGATGCATTTGATAATCGATGCGGAAAGGTAACATCGCAGCTTTCATGGCAAAACCAATCAACATTAAGATTGAGCCAAGAGCCACCAGACCTGTAGGCAGGGCACTTAACCGCCCGGCCAGCTCACTCATTTCAAAGGTGCCGGCGTTAACTGTTAATACAAGTAGTCCCAGAAGCAGCAAATTGGCTCCAACATAATTAAAGATGAAGTACTTGAACCCTTCCCGCAATGCCTCGCTGGTTTCCTCATGAATAATCACAAAGTACAGAGTCCAGCTGCTCATGATTTCCCAGAAAGCAAAGAAATTGAAGAGATCCTTACTTACCGCTACACCCAAAAGGCCGCCAATCATTAACGTAAAGAACAGGTAAAAGCGATTTTGGGCATGTTCATGTTCCATATATCCCAGGGAATAAAGTAAATTTAAAACACCAATAAAGGCGATGAGGAAAGCAAAACTCCGGGAAAATATGTCCAGGCCAGTGGATACCGCTAATACTGTGGCAAGCGTTGCCACCATAGTTGCAACTGCTAACCAACCGCTAACTTTAGCTGAACGTCTTCCGAAAAAGTAAGCAAAGAGTGCCCCCACCATCGGAATTAGCGTAACTATTGGCCAGGAGATAGTAATTTTAGGAATAGCCGTTACGGCCATATGTCCTTTAGCCGCAATTAAATCTGCCACCGGCTTAATTAAAGCCAGACCCGCTTGCGGATATACGCCATTAAAAATGGATAAACCCGTTAAAATCACAATTGGTATCAACATGGTAATCGGGGCTTCCTGCCGGGCCGGTCCCTCATACTTTTCAAAGAAAATAATTCTAACCACTTTCAGGTAATAAAAACCACCGAGGATACTGCCTAAAAGAATTAAACCTGCCAGTGCCAGATGACCGGATTGGACCAGCGCGTACAGCATTAAAAATTTACTGATAAACCCGTTGAAGGGTGGCAAACCCATTATGGCTAAGATCCCGATACTAAAACATAAAGACGTTACCGGCATCACCCGGCCGATACCTTTAAGCTTATTTATCTCCTGACTTTTTACGCGCAAGATTAAAGCACCCACAGCCAGGAATAACAGATTTTTCATAATAGCATGATTTAAAATATGGTAAAGAGCACCGATAAAACTCAAATAAGTCCCTACTCCCAGAGTAATTACTATCTCCCCTACCTGGGCCATCGTTGAATAGGCCAGCATTTTCTTCACATCGGTCTGTAGCAGGGCCATAATTTCGCCGTACAAAAGGGTAAACGCTCCAAGCAAGGAGATTATAAACCCAATGGTGGAAAATTGACCGGTAGTACCTAATTTAGTCAGTAAACTTACCCCAAAAACCACAAAAAGGATGCGGATAAGTCCGTAAATACCGGTTTTGGTCAAAATCCCTGACATTGGGGCTGAAATAGACGAAGGTGCCACCGGGTGAGCGTCCGGCAACCAGCTATGCAGCGGCACCAAGCCTGCTTTGACCCCAAAGCCAATAATAAACATTCCCAAAACCACTAACATAAGACCGGGAGATAAAACCTGTAAATTTGCAGAAATTGTCGTCAGATCTAAAGACCCAAGTTTTACATGCAACGTTAAAATTGCCAAAAGCATAATATAAGCTCCGGAGGTACACATAATAAAATATTTAAAACCGGCACGCAGAGCTTTTTGAGTTTGCTCTTGAATAACCAAAAAGTAAGAAGTCCAGGTCATTAATTCCCAGAAGACATAAAAATTCCCCAGCTCCTTGCTGGTGGTTAAACCGAGCAAAGTACCCAACATTAACAGTAAAAAGAAGAAGTAACGGTTTGCGTACGGTTTAGCTTTAAAATAACCCACCGAGTAAAGGGTAACTAAAAAACCGATAAAGGCCATAAGCAAGGCGAAAAATTTAGATAAGCTATCAAAATCACCGGCAAGCCAGGTCAAATAAACCGTTGTGCCGGTAATACCAACCGCCAGGATATTACGTAAGGCCTGGGAAAAACAGCCTGCAAGATAGACGATAAATCCACCCACATAGGGAACGAGAACTAAGATAGACCAGGGAGATTCAAAGACAGGTAATTGGTCCGGACCTGTACTCCCTAACAATACGGCGGCAGCACGTTCAGCACCGTGAATGAAAGGTTCCGGAATTAAGCCCATTAAAGCGGTAAGAACACCCAAAACCAGTAAAACTGCCATTAAACCCGGAGAAGTTTCCCTGACTTTTTCGGCACCGGATCCTTCCTGGACAGAATCTTCAAAGCACAGTTTTTGAAAGACCTGAAGGAAATACACTGCCTCAATGATACTGCCAAAGGTAGCTATTGCCGCTGACAACCAATGCCCACTCTCAATAGCAGCATAAATAATTAAAAATTTACTAATAGAACCTTTAAAGGGAGATAAACCCATCACAGAAAACAATCCAAAACCAAACAAGGTTGCCGTAACCGGCATTTTTCTACCTATACCTTGAAGCTTTTCCACGCTTGCAGAATGACCTCGAAAAATAAATGCCGCCGCAGCTAAAAAGACTAATCCTCTCATTACAATTTGATATTCCAAATGCAAGAGAGCTCCAGAAGTCCCCACATGGGTACCCGTGCCCAATCCCAAAAGTACGTAACCTATTTCCGCAATGCTTGAAATAATTAGTAATTGAATTAAGTTTTTCCACCGCAGTAGGGCAAGCAGTTCCCCAACCAAAAGAAGCATTACCCCAAACAAAGCCTGCAGCGAGAGGCCATTAAGTAAAAAACCTAAATCCATATTTCTTTCCTCCTTTCTGTATTGTGATTGTGTATTTTTTCACGTTAAGTAAACCCATTTTATTCAAACACTCAGCTCTGCCTTTCCACTTCTTCCAATAAACGATTTTTAATTTTATAACCTATGGCAACGATTTCGGAAGCTTGTTCAAATACGCTTACCCCTGATAAATCTGCTAAAATTAATGTCGGATCGTAAGGAATGAAGCCTAAAACCGGTAAAAAGTTCAGTTCTTTTCGAATTATTTCCTCATCTCCTGGACGCACTTTGTTAGCCACTGCAAAAATCTTAGTAACCCCTAAATCTTTAGCCAAAGTTACTATCGCTCTTGCGGTTTGGAAACTCCGCTTACCCGGTTCAACTACCACTATGAAAGCATCTACCCCTTCAGCCGTTCCGCGTCCTAAATGTTCCAGACCTGCTTCCATATCAACAACCACAGTTTCCTCAGCTGTTAAAACCAGGTGACGGAGAAGATGTTTAAGTAAGGTACTTTCCGGACAGGCACACCCCGAGCCTCCTTTAGCCACTTTACCCATTTGCATCAACCGTAGGCCAGCGTGCTCTACCATATATTTTTCAGGGATATCATCAACCCGGGGATTTAGGATAAAGTACTGACCGGATGTTCCCGGTTTAGCACCGGTCCGCTCTTTGATAAGCTCTTTATCCTCGGAAATTGCCGTTAACTTTTCTAAGACCTCCGCTGGAAACCCTAAAGCTGTGCCCAAATTGGCATCAGGGTCGGCATCTACAGCCAGTACTTTTTTACCCTCCCGGGCAAAAATATGACAGAGCAGTGCAGCCAGGGTAGTTTTTCCTACCCCGCCTTTACCGGAAACAGCAATTTTCAGTCCTTTTTCAGACATCTGCATCAACTCCTGACATCTAAAGAATATCTTTTGAACAAATTTTTGTTACGAGCTAAAATTTACGCTATTTTTACTATAGCGAAGAGTTAAAAAAAAAACTGTCGTTTATCCGACAGTTTTCAGAATAAATTTTACCCTCCCAGATTTAACATAAAAACCAGGTTTTTCTAAGTATACTGGATATAGAGAATTGCCTTTTTCGAAAATCGTTGTTCCCGAAGAAAATTTAATATGCTGGAAAATATCCCAAAAGATTATTATGTAGAAATGGCCTTATCGTTTAACGACCTTTTCAATAAAGCTATCAGAAACCGAGAAGGGGGCAGTCACCACTACTTCTCCTTCCGGCGATATAATAATTCCAAACTTTTTCTTTTTCCGAATCACCTGATAGGTAATTACTTCATCCCGGTAGCATATTTGCGGCATGGTATCCTACCTTCCAAAAAGGACTTTAGACGATTTATGCAGCATCTTCAAAAAGATAAACCGCCTGCTCAATAATGAGCTTAACCACATTATCCAATTCTTCCTGGTCTTTAAAGCCTTTTCTGCGTAAAAGCCGTTTTACCGTCGCCCGTATTGACGCCTTGATATTTTCTTTTATCGTCCAGTCTACCTGTCCTTCGGTTTTGCTCTTTATTATCCTCACCACTTCCCGGGCAATTTCTTTGGCATCTTCATCCTTTAAGATGGCCTCTCTTCCCTGACTGACAATATCATAAAAAGCAATTTCCTCTTCGGTTAAGTCCATTTCTTTGGCCCGCTGGTCCATGTGCCGCATTTCTCTGGCTAAATCAATAAGGTGTTTTATAACCTCTGCCGAGGTGATAGCCCGGTTGTGATACTGGTTTAAAACTTTTTCAATCATCTCTTTAAAAGAGGAATATTTTACCTGATTTTTCCGGCTTTTAGCCCTAATTTCGTCATTTAAAAGTTTTCGCAAAACCTCAATCTGCAAGTTTTTATTTTCATAACCCATTAATTCATCCAAAAACTCTTCACTTAAAATCGATAAATCCGGCTTTTTAAGCCCCGCCGCATCAAAGATATCAATGGGTTTGTCGCTGGCTGCAACCCCTTTAGAAATAATTTGCTTTACCGCACTATCCAGTTCCTCAATTGACAATCCCTTGGGCGGTGTGTATTTAACGACATTGCTCCTTACTGCCTGGAAAAAGGCTACCTCCGAACGAATATGCATCGCTTCTTTCCGCGGTACCACAAGGGCAAAAGCCTTACTTAACGCCATGCACTGTTCCAGAAAATCTTTCTTGGTGGTTTCATCTTTGTTAATAAGTTCCATCGCCTGTTTTAAAAGATAAAGCTTATCCCCAGCACTTTTTTCTTCCCAGTCAGAAAAGTCAATACCGTGAAAATAGGAACAAACAATATCATATTTCTCCTGCATAATCCTTATAGCTTCGTCAATCGGCAAAGTCGCCGCTTCCTTGCCAGTACTCCGGGTATAGTTCGCCAAAGCCCGTTTTAAATCATCGGCAATACCGATATAATCCACTACTAATCCGGCAGGCTTGTCCCGAAAAACCCTGTTGACCCTGGCAATTGCCTGCATCAAGTTATGTCCTTTCATGGGCTTGTCGATATACATGGTATGTAAACAGGGAACATCAAAGCCCGTAAGCCACATATCCCTGACAATAACCAGCTTTAACGGATCATTGGGGTCTTTCATCCTTTTTTCGATTTCTTTGATCTGGGATTTAGTGTACAGGTGTGGTAAAAACTCTTTGGGGTCTTTTGATGCATTCCCGGACATGACTATTTTAATTACGCCTTTATCCAAATCATCGCTATGCCAGTGGGGTCTTAATTTTATTATTTCGTTATAGAGGTCAACGCAAATCCTGCGGCTCATGCAGACGATCATGCCCTTGCCTTCTAAAACTTTACACCTTTCCTCAAAATACTCCACAATATCTTTGGCTATAGTTTCCAGTCTTTCCTGAGTTCCAACCAGAGCTTCTAATGCCGCCCACTTTGTTTTTAATTTATTCTTTACTTCCTCTTCCTCGCCTTCCGTTACTTCTTCAAACTCCCGGTCAATATCTTCGTTTATCAAGTGAAGTTTTACCAGCCGTCCTTCGTAATATATGGGCACAATAGCTTTATCTTCTACCGCCTGCTTCATATCATAAATGCTGATATAATCGCCAAAAACCTGGAGGGTAGACTTGTCCTCAAAGTCAATGGGCGTCCCGGTAAAGCCTATGAAACTGGCATTGGGAAAGGCTTGCCGGATATTTCTGGCAAATCCATCGATAAATTCGTAGTGCGAACGGTGGGCCTCATCAACAATAACAATAATATTACTGCGGTCCGAAAGCAAAGGATAGGTTTTACCTTTATTTATACTTCTTTTTAGCTTGGGGTCACGAATTTCTAAACTTTCATCCGTTTCCGCTTGGAACTTTTGAATAGTGGTAAAAAAGATACCCCCTGCGGCAACCTGGGAAAGTTTCTCTTTCAAGTCTTCCACACTCTCTATTTGCTTTGGATAGGGGATTAAATCACTGGCACTGCAAAAAGTATTATATAGCTGGTCATCAAGGTCGTTTCGGTCGGTAATTACCACAACGGTTGGATTTTGAAGTTCTTTTAGCTCGATAATCTTTCCGGTATAAAACACCATCGAAAGGCTCTTACCGCTCCCCTGGGTATGCCAGAAGGTACCAATCCTCCGGTCACCGGTGGGAGATACCGCTCGAATAGTTTCTTCTACCGCCCTGTTTACCCCGTAATACTGGTGATACATCGCCATAATTTTTACTACTTCGTCCTTAGCCATGGTAAAAGTAATAAAGTTCCTGATGAGGTCTAACACCCTGTTTTTAGCAAACATCCCTTTTATTAATACTTCAAGGGCGGGCATTCCCTCAATCTTTTGGACTCCGTCAATTGATTTCCAGGCAGCAAATCTTTCCCAGGAGGCCGTAAGGGTCCCTGCTTTGGCTTCGGTCCCATCGGAGACAGCACAGATTTCATTATAGGCAAAAAGGTCAGGGATATCCCTCTTGTACAGCTCAAGCTGTCGGTACGCTCCCTCAATCGTTGCCGTTTCATCCAAAGGGTTTTTAAGCTCAAATACTCCTACCGGCAGGCCGTTAATATAAACCACTATATCAGGGATTCTTACTCCGGTACCCTTGATTTTTACCTGATTGCAGACAAGAAAATCGTTGTTTTCCGGATTTTCGTAATCAAAGATTTTTACTATCTCTCCCACTTCTTCGCCGTCACTTCTGCGCCTTGTAACAATCGCACCGTTTCGGTAAATTTTATGGATTTCCCTGTTATTTAGCTCAATCCTGGGATATTGGAAGTTTTTGAGCTGGCGGATAGCATCTTCAATACAACTAAGCGGCAGGCCAGGATTTATTTTTATAAGAGCATTGTAAAGCCTGTTTTTTAAGATAACCTCCCGGAAATCTTCCCTGTCCTCTACAGGAATTTCGCTGCCAGGCAGGTATTCGTAGCCTATATCGCAAAACCAATTTATTGCCGCTTCCTCCACCACACTCTCAAAATTTTGATTAAGGTTCATGGACAATTCACCCTTTAGGGAAACTTTTAAAGGATTTAAACCTAAACCACCCTGATTTCGCCGGAAATAAGTTTGGGAAGCAGGGTATCGCGAAGCTGGGATAAGATATCATTCATTTTTTTGTTAAAATTAACTCTTCTATAAATGCTATTACTTACTTTTTCAAATTCCAGAATAACATTTTTTTCGGCTATTATTACCGGTAAATTTTTTATATCATTTTGTGTCAATAATGGTTGAGTCGAACCACGATTAAGTGAGTTATAATCTAATAATTTTAGTAATTGGTATACATATTCATGATAGTTACTTTTAATTACAAGCGTATTATCTGATGCCCATATCGGTTCATTAAATCTTTGTACTACCCCTAATGTACCTACTCTCCCAATTATAATAACTGGTTCATTATATAATATTTCTTTTACATAACCCATTATTGAACTTGCACCAACTAATGGAATTTTGTGCACTATATCCCTATATTCTTTTCGAGAAACTGGTCTTTTCCCACTGGTAATTTCAATAATTTCTCCTAACTTCCCAACCCTCCAACCTTTCGGTATCGGTCCCAATTCACTCTCTACAAACTCTCCCCCGCTGGATTTATACGGCTTACCCTTTTCGTTGGGAAACTCAAAATCAATGAACCAGCGTTTAAAAATAGTCTTAGCTATTTCTTCCAGCGTTTTATTCATTTCGTTGTTGAGTTCTATTTTATCGTCAAATGCTGAAAGAATCTCTCCAATTTTTTTTGCCTCTAAAGAAGTCGGAAATATCACATTAGATTCTTCAATAGTCTTAACATTAACCGCAGGATAAGCAGAACCCCTAGTGTTTAAAACTAAATAATTAATATATTGGTCTGACGTTAAGTAATAATAATAGTATTTTTTATAATCTTCTTTAGGTCTAACTACCGCAAATCCAGTTGAAACAATCAAGTTTTTCGGTGGATTTTTTATATAGGCATATGCTTTTAAGTTAGGTCTTACCGTTGAAATTATCGTATCACCATCTTCCACTTTCCTTCTTGCTCTACTTGGAGCATTTTCAAAACTATATTCTACCTTTTTTAAAATTCGTCTCTCACCAACTGAAGATATATCGACATATTGAATTTTACCTATTTTGTCACCTTTTTTTAGGCATGTAGAATTTATTTCAGCTATTTCAGAAAGTTTCCTTATACCCCAACCCTCAGGCAAATTATTTTCTGACAAATTAAAGGCTACATCTTTACTCCCCATATCCCAACTCCTCCAGATTTGCTTTTATAATCTCATCAAGTCTTTTAGCTTCTTTCATTTGCCGATAAAGTTTTTCCACAAGTTCCGCCATTTTTTCCTCAAAAGGTATGCCATCATCGGCGGTATCTTCTACCCCTACATACCTTCCGGGAGCAAGGACGTAATCATTCTGAGCAATAATTTCTACCGGCACCGAAGCACAAAAGCCCTTAACATCTTCATATCCTTTTTTATTGCGCCAGCTGTGATAGGTTTGAGCAATTTTCTTTATTTCCTTACAGGTAAGTTCTCTATGGGTCCTATCCACCATGATCCCCATTTTCCGGGCATCTATAAAAAGGATTTCTCTGGTTTTTCTGCCTTTTCTAATAAACCACAAACAGGCAGGAATTCCGGTGGTATAAAAGAGCTGTGGAGGTAAAGCCACCATACAATCTACAAGGTTTTCTTCAATAATTCTTTTTCTTATCTCATATTCCGCACTATTACTGGTAGTCATAGAACCGTTGGCCAGGACAAAACCCGCAACTCCATTGGGGGCAAGGTGATAGATAAAGTGCTGAATCCAGGCATAATTGGCATTGGAATCCGGGGGTAGACCATATTTCCAGCGAACATCGTCCGCCACCCGGTTCGCCCCCCAGGCACTGTCGTTAAAGGGAGGATTGGCTAAGATATAATCAGCCCTTAAATCTTTAAACTGGTCATCAATATAAGAATTTCCAAGTCGGATGTCCGCTTCAATCCCGCGAATTGCCAGGTTCATCTTGCAAAGACGGTAAGTAGTGGGGTTGGATTCCTGACCATAGACAGAAATGTCCCCCTTTTTTCCCGCATGGGCCTCCACAAACCGCATACTCTGGACAAACATACCGCCAGAGCCGCAGCAGGGGTCAAAAACCCTGCCGTGCAGCGGTTCAATCATTTCCACTAAAAGCTTTACCACACATTCCGGAGTAAAAAACTGACCGCCGCCTTTGCCCTCTTGTTTGGCAAACTGGGTTAAAAAATATTCATAAACCCTGCCTAAAATATCCCTTTCTTCGTTTTTCTTAAAACCAATACTCCCGATTAAATTTACAATTTCACCAAGGGTGTGAGGATCAAGAGGAGCTCTGGTATATACCTTTGGTAATACCCCCCGTAAATATTTGGGGTTTTCTTTTTCAATTAAATCCATCGCTTCATCAATTAGTTTGCCAATATCACTCCGCTGGGCATTGGCCATTAAGTATTCATAGCGCGCCTGCGGTGGAACATAAAACGCGTTGGCAGCCAGATACTCATCCTTATCTTCAAGAATATACTGGGCTTCTTCTTCACTTACGCAATAATAATCAGGATTACCAGGGTCTTTGACTAAAGTTTGTAACTCTTCCTGCCGCTCTTTAAAGGCATCAGAAATATATTTTAAAAAGATAAGGCCCAAAACAATATGCTTATATTCGGAAGGCTCCATATTATTGCGAAGTCTATCGGCAGTTGCCCACAATACCGATGCAAATTCCAGTACACCGTCGTTGTTTTGCCCCATTTAATGTTCACTCCGTCATTAATTTTGCAATCTTTAACTTTGTTAAATTTCGCCAAAATTTTCTCAAATCCTGCAAAATAAGCCCAAAAGAGTTTTGGATAAATATACTGGAAATAAAAAAAATATTTCTAAGCTTATGGTTAAACTTGTAACTTATATGTTATAATAATGATAAAATATATTGTAAAGTTAACACATTTGTTAAGGTGGTGATGATATGGATAATTCAATATTTAAAAATATTGGTAAAAAGTTGCAAGAAGCAAGAAATAAAAACGGTTTAACCCAAGAACAAGTTGCCAAAGTTTTAGGAATAAATAAAGTGCAGTTATCCTATTTTGAAAATGGAGCAAGGGAAATAAATATTTCCCTGCTGCAAAAACTGGCCAATTTGTACGGATATTCGGTTGAATATTTTCTCGGAAATGAAGAGATAAATGAACCAGATATCCAAATAGCTTTTAGAGCTGGTGATTTCATCGAAGAAGACCTTAAAATCGTATCTTTTGCCAAGACTTTTCTACGTAACTTACATGAGATGAAATCTCTCCTGGGGAGGTAAATTAAATGAATTATGATAAAATCAAGTTCGAAGCAGCTGAAACCAGAAAAATACTTGGAATTGGACCATATGATAGGGTAGATATCTTTAGAGTATTAAGAGATATTGAAAACATCTCTCTAATAATAACCAAAATAAGAGGTAATATCTCTGGCTTTTTTATGCGTTATAAAAATACAGGGCTTATCGTAATAAATGCCAGTAGAAGCCTTGGTCATCAATATTTTACTGCTGCACATGAATATTATCATCTTAAATATGATAAGGGGATGTCGGCAAAAGTTTGTCCTATTAATAAATTTGATGACGAGTACCAAAATGAAAGGGACGCAAATTTATTTGCCGCTCAACTCCTGGTTCCTGATGAAGCTCTTGGTTATATGATACAAAAAAGAACTAAGGGAAGGTCCCTTACACTAAATGATGTAATATTTTTAGAAAACTATTTTCAGGTAAGTCATAAGTTAATGCTTCTCCGTTTAAGAGAAATTGGAGCTATAACCAGTAAGCAAGTTGAAGCCATGGAAAAAAACATAATTAAAAATGCAGCCTTACTTGGATATAATACTGAACTATATCGTAATACCGAAGATAAAGGGACACAAATTTATTCAGAATATGCAGAACTTGCCCGGACTCTTTTAGAAACCGGCAAAATTACCTATGGAAAATACGAAGAACTGCTTTTAGATGGTGGCTATGGGGATATTCTGTTCGGGGAAAATGAAGATTTAGAAGGTACTGAAAATGCATTTAAAGATGCCAATAGTATTTGATAATGATTGTATTTCCTCTTTTTCCTGGATTAATCGTTTGGACATTATTAAGGCCCTTTTCCCCGGACAAGTTATTATCCCAGAAGTAGTTTTTGAAGAATTAAGCAAAATGAAAAAAACAAAATTTCCCTATGTTTTTGAAAATATTGATAGGGAAATAACGAAAAAAAACTTTTTAATCAAAGATATTGGTGTAACAGATCCATATTTGGCTATTATGACCCGGGCAGCGTGGCGGTGCGGAATACTGCTGGAACTGCAGTCAAAAATATATTCATAGGTGTCAAGGATGTCCCACTCTTTGTCATAGCTTTGGAGTTCTTCCCGGCCGTATAAATATTCGTTTTTACCCCAGTCGGGGGCTATCTCTACTTCCGGATGCTCAATAAAGGCAAATAAGATATGTAGTCCTCCATCTCTGGTCTTTTCTTTTAGATGCTGAAATTGACGGTTTCTATTTTGAGGATGTAGATACTGCAGCGTACCGATAGAATAAATAATATCTACTTCTTTCGGCATTATCAGGTCGTTTATGTCCGCGTCTAAAGTCTTTATCGCTACTTTTTCCTTACTTGCAAGTTTTTCGGCTTTCATAAGACCCGCCGGGGATATATCCACCGCCAAAACCTCAAAACCTTCTTTAGCAAAAAAGACGCTATCCCGCCCTTCCCCGGCACCTATGTCGACTAATTTTCTCTCTTTTCTCTGGTCTTCCGGGATATACTTTAATACTTTTCTTGATAATTCGTTTGGCTCGGTCCTCCAGTAATATTCTTCCTTGAGGTAAATTTCCTGCAGCTTATCTTTGTCCAAATCTAACGCCTCCTAAAAGTATTTTAAGATCATTTTCTTTGTGGAGAAAATTTGAGCTTTTTTCTTTTTTCCATTATAATTAGTCTAAGAATTTTAAGGCAACGGTTGGGAAGTGATCTTTTGGTTTTTCATCCCTATGGGCAAATAATTTTTAGTTCGGTAATCGTTTACCTCTTTATTGTCCTTCTAATTCGGCTTTTTGGAAAGCAAGAATTAGCCCAGCTTTCAATATTCGACCTGGTTTTTATAATGTTAATCGGAAACGCAGTGCAAAATGCCATGGTTGGCAATGATACAACTTTATCCGGAGGCCTTGTTGCTGCCGCCTCCCTCTTTTTAATAAACTACCTTGTTAAATATTTGACTTATCGGTTCCCTAAGATTAGCAAAATGATCCAGGGAGAAGCAATAATGTTAATTTATCAGGGTAAAGTAATTAAAGAAAATATGGCAAAAGCCAAGATCTCTTTAGAAGAAATCCATGAAGCCATCCGCGAACACGGGGTTTCTTCGGTAGAAGATGTCGACTTAGCCGTTTTAGAAATTGATGGCAGCATTAGTGTTCTCTCCAATGAATTTAGACGAAAAACCTCAAAAAAACGTAAAGCTCATAAGGTTATCTCCAAAAGCGATGTTTAACAACTTGAGAACGAAAACAGTGATATAGATTTTGCCATACTTTTTAGAAATATTCCTTCACTTTTTGAAGAATTACTTATGGCAATTATGGAATTACCTTGAAAAAGTTTTATGAAGATTACCTGCAAGGACTGAAAAATAAATATGTCTGATTTTGATAAAAAGCGAGTTCTTGATAAAAATAGGAGGCGTTAGGCCCCCTATTTTTTCATCCCGGTATAAACATAAATAGCATCCCGCATAAATTCGGCCGCTCCCGGCGCTACTTTATCGTAGTACGCTTTAAACCGCTCATCGGCAACATACATATCGGCTAACCCGGCATGGGCTTCTTTGCTGTAGCTGTCCCAAAAAAAGGTAAGCCACCGATGATGGAGAGCCGCGGTTTTCTGGGCAAGTTCCCCTGCCGGATCACCTGTCAAAAGAGCCTCTTTTAGGTTTTCTAAAATATCATTTCCAAGTTTAGTTAGTTCCTCATATTGCTCAGGTGTCATATTTTTAAATTTTTCATAGGAGCGGGCAACCGCTTCCTCCCCGTACTTTTCCCGGATTTCTTTACCGTACTTTCTTTCATTTTCCTCCAATAATTCTTTTTTAAAGCCTTCAAACTTCTCCCAATCACTCATCGTAATCCTCCCTTCCTTGGCAGCAATTCTCATCGGTCGTTTTTCCATGCGAATACCTAACCATTCAAAGATTCGTTTCATCTTCTTCACCCCAATTTATATGTTTGTCTATTCCTTACAATTTTCTATACAGATTGAATCCACCATTTGGGCAATAATTTGATTCACTTTTTGCTTATCGTTCTCCGGCATAAACAAAAAAGTTAATATCATTCCCATAACTAAACGCAAAATTACTTCTTCCTTCTCCTTTTGCACCTGTATTTCGGAAATGGCTTGTTTCAATAGCCTTATCATTTTGCTTATAAGGTGAACGGATGGTAATTCATCATCAATCTGATCCTCCATTAACACCATTTTAATCAGTCGATGATGTTTGGATATCAACGTAATCCGATCTTGTAAAAGCTGCTTGATTCGTTCTTTTGAACTAAGCCTATTTGAAGTTTGAATCACCTCTTGAAGCGTTTCCGTTAAAATCGGTTCAATTGATTTCATAAAAATATCCTGTTTGGATGAAAAATAACGAAATAGAGTAACTTCTGAGATTCCTGCTCTTTGGGCAATTTCAACCGTCGTTGCTCCTCTGTAGCCCTTTTCAATAAATACGTTTCTAGCTGCTTCGAGAATTTGTTGTTCACGTTCTTCTTTCTTCATTCTTTTTTGGATTGAATGATTCAAGCAGGCACACCTCCCTTTTTTATTTTAATTATTTAAGTAAGTACTTACATACATATATAAGTATAATTATTTACTTTTTAAAAAGCAAGATTTTTTAATGTAAAGACACATAAAAAAGACAGATATTTCAAATGACATCCATCTTTAAACCAAGGGAATTTTTTACAAAAACCCAAGCTTGTATACAACAAAATGTGACTGGAATCACAGTTTGGGCTCGTTTCTTCCCGTTATAATGGAAATGTTATTGGGATTGTTTGGCTTTTAATGGAAGGAGGTGGTGTTTGTACTCTCAAACACCTGTGCTTCTGCTCAACCATGAATTACATTAGGGAGGAGAGATGTTAAAATGCAACCATCAACTAGGCGTATGGTTGCCATTGTGGGATTAGGCACAATAGTAGGGGTAATCATGCTTCTCCTGTCCTATCGTTATGTAATCGGGCCCAAAGGCGTAAAGGCATCCCTTCCAACATTGAGCGCCGTCACTGTTGTCCAGGGCAAAAATAAGTCTTGTCTAGATTGTCACGAGAAAAAGACACCTGGTATTGTTCATCAGTTTTTTGACAGCAAACATGCCGGACGCGGAGTACAGTGTCTCGATTGCCACAAACCGGTAGAAGGTCAGGAGAAGCTAACGAAGGAACATTATCAAGTGGCTATCGTTGCCAAACCGACCCCAAACAACTGTGCCCAGTGCCATGAAAAAGAGGTTAAAGAGTTTACAGCGAGCAATCATGCTGCTAGATCATGGTACGCTGTGACAGGTGCTAAAGGTTTCAGTCAAGAGGAGCTAGCAAAATACCATCTGCTAGATGCTACAGGACAGCCTCTTAATAAAGGTAAACCAAACGTTATTTACACTTTAATTGGAAAGGACGCGGCCAGCCAATCCTGTCAGGTCTGCCATGGTATTGGGAAAAAAAATGAAGACGGCAGCTTTGGGGATTGTACCAAATGCCATCTCCGCCATAATTTTGATATAGCCCAAGCCCGTAAACCTGAAACGTGCGGGCAATGCCATTTAGGTCCGGATCATCCGCAGATTGAAATTTACAATGAATCAGCTCATGGCACTTTCTATCAAGCAAATAAAGAAAAGTTCAATATGGAAGCCCCAGCCGGTACATTGACAGTGAAAGATTTCCCGGCTCCGACCTGTGCCACTTGCCATATGTCCGCGTTTGGCAATGTCCAAGGCACTCACAATGTGGGGGAACGCCTGAAATGGTATCTCGCACCGGAACTCGCTAAAGTGCGTCAGAATGGGGAACAAAACCGCGAAACAATGAAGGCCATTTGTTTGAACTGTCATACGCAGAACTTTGTCGAAGAGCAGATGACAGGTGCTGAAAAGGTTATTGCCTTGTCCAATGAAAATGTTGAAAAGGGGAAAGCACTTTTAGATAGTCTCCGTCAAGCTGGGCTGATTGGCCAAGGCCCACTGAAGACGCCGCTCGAGTTTTTGTACTTTGAATTGTGGCATCATGAAGGACGCAGGGCTCGCTTTGGAGCTGTGATGGGTGGAGCGGATTTTGTGAACTGGCATGGTATTTATGAACAGAAAAAGGCTCTAGTAGAAATGGAAGCTGAAGCAAAAGAACTGGAAAAGAAGCATTAGGGGAGGATAATATGCTTAAGATAAAAAATCTAAGAACTCCCATGTTAATCTTTTCTAGAAAAAATTTAAAAACTAAACTTTTGCTCAGCATAATGGCCTTAAACTTTTCGCTTTTAGGGGTCGATGTAGCCATGGCCCATTCCCAGAATAATTTCTTCCGCTGGGAAATAATTCCGTTAATCTATTGCCCTCTGGCGGTATTAGCCACGTTGGGCAGGTTGTTTTTCCTGGACAAACTCTGGTCCAAGCGAATTTTTAAGGTCAGTATGTGGCTTGGGGTCGCTGTTGGAGTTATCGGAACGTTCTTTCATCTCACAGGAAATGCCAGTTCGCATTGGGAACCTCTTTACAAAATAGTAGTAGATGGATCACCTGTTGCCGCACCCATAGCTTTTGCTGGAGTATCCCTGTTCGCACTGGTAAGCGAGGGAACTGTAGGTTTGGAAAGGCGCTCAAAGTTGCTGACATTGGTGGGATATGGTTTTTTGGGTGCAGTTTTGGCGGCATTCTTTGATCATGCCCGCCTCAATTTTGAACCGGTTTATACGATTATTCCCTTAATAACAGGGATAATGGCAATATTTTCCTGTTTGTGGCTTGCCAAACGCTCACCGGACAGGGGAGAAGAGTATTTCTTCTTGGCGGTTTTGGCTCTAAACCTTTTTGCTGGCTTGCTTGGCTTTGTCTTTCATGTTCTCGGTGATTTGGCAGGGACACAGGGAATAGTTTTTGCGAGGTTTCTCTACAGAAACCCGCTCCTTGGGCCGTTACTGTTTTGTAACCTTGCCCTCCTTGGCGGGCTTAGCATAATTCCTGAACCAGTCGAACCAATGCTTGAATGGCAAAAAGAAATTTTAAAAAAATCAAAGGAAGAGCTTCTTCCAATAAGATAACCTTTATCTCCGCTGTCACCCCTTTTTTTATTAAATTAAAAACCGCTTCTTGGCATGTTAATTCATACCAAGAAAGCGGTTTTTTTCTTTCTACTCCACCGTCACGCTCTTGGCCAGGCTTATAATTAAACCAGAGAAAGCCTTGATGACTTTGAACAGTTTCGCACAGTAAAGTAAAACAGGCTAATTTAGTTCGGATTATTTATTACACTTCACCTTTTAGCCCAATAACATCTGCTACTTTCCGCATACCTTTAATAGTTTCTTCCATTACTTTATCCAATTCCATCCCCAGCATTTTTGCTCCCTCTTCAATAACCTCTCTATTTACTCCTGCGGCAAAACCCTTTTGTTTCCATTTTTTCTTGACCGATTTTACCTCGAGATCCAGGATGCTTTTACTTGGCCGCATAAGAGCAGTAGCGGTAATCAATCCCGTTAATTCGTCAATTGTATATAACACTTTTTCCATTCTCTCCACCGGTTCCACATCAGTACAAAGTTTCCAGCCATGGCTTTCTATTGCCCGAATGTAATCTTCCGGCCAGTTTCTTTCGGTCAATATTTCTCTTACTTTCTTACAATGTTCATCGGGATACATTTCATAATCAAGGTCATGAACTAATCCGATAATTCCCCATTTTTCCTTATCTTCTTCGCCAAATAGTTCGGCAAAGTGCAACATAACCGCTTCGACCGCCAGGGCATGCCGGATTAGACTTTCATTTTGATTATACTCTTTTAAAAGTTCAAACGCCTCATCCCTATTAGGTATAACTTTTTTCATCGCCCAAACCCCTTCTTCCGTTCATTAGTAATATTTAGCAAGTTCATCCTATGTTTTTAGATTTTAGGCACAACGATAAAAATTGTCAAGTCCATTAAAAATATAAAAAGAGAAGTATCAAGATGATTATCTTTTCTTGATACTTCCCTTTTAAAAAATTATAGCTCTTTAATGATTCTTTCTACTTCCTTTAAGTAGCCCCGGCGAGTTTCTTCATCAACAGTGGGAACTGCTCCAAAGAAAACATGGTCGATTACTTCGATCCCCGTAAAACCAAATATACCCTGATCTGTGGTTTGTTTCATCGAATTGTGCATCCCGATTTGTTCATATATTTCATTTGAAGCACCTGTTGTGCAGAATAAAAGCGCTTTTTTCCCTTCTAACAAACCGACGGGGTTTCCATCTACATACTGGTAGGCAAATCCATATGAAAACACTCTGTCAACATAACCTTTTAGCATAGCAGGAAGTCCGGTCCACCAAACAGGGTAAACAAAAGTAATCACATCCGCCCACTTGATATGCTCTTGCTCTTCTGCAATATCTTCCGGCACTTTTCCGCTGTGAATGGCCTCAAAATCTGATGGCTTTAAAACAGGATCAAAACCAATTTGATAAAGATCCCTAACCCTTACATCCATCCCCTTTTCTTTTGAGGCTTTTACAATAACATCTACGATCCCTTTTCCAAAACTCTTTGGATTTGGATGGGCAAAAACTACTAAATGTTTCATTAAAATTCCCTCCTTATGATTTTATTTAACTGACATCAAAATACTAAAAATGTTTGATGTCAAATTATTTTTTTAAAAATTTTTACGCTCCTTATTCTCATCTAATTTCGTTTATTATTCATTATCCCTTTTTAACTTTAAGCTTATTCCATTTCGCCAATTCTCCCGTTTAAAATACTTTTATATCAAACTATTTGGCTAAAAAAATTAAAAGTTTTCTTTGATTTTTATTAAAATTTTAACCAGCGCTTCCCTTTCCTCCGGTGAAATCCCTCTGAACGCTACGTCAATCAATTTCCTGGATATATCCTCAAAATCAGGCTGTAGTTGTTTTCCCAAATCTGTTAAACTTACTAAAATTACTCTGCTATCGGCAGGGTCTCTTTCCTTTTTTACATATCCAAAATCCACAAGCTTGTCCACTAAAGCGGTTACGGTAGATTTATCTCTATCAATTTTTTCCGCTATTTCTTTCATCGTAAGGACATTATTTTTAAAAAGAGCAACCAGGATATCTCCATGAGATGTTACAATTCCTTTTATACCCCTGTTGTTTAATTCACGCATGATAAACCTATTGGCTTTTTCTCGGATTGACGATATTAATGAAATAACATTATTCGTGTCCATGTCCACCTCATATGCTGTCAATTTAGATAAAAACTTTATTTTACCTACTCACATTATAGTTTGATAACAAACTAACGTCAATGGCATGTGTTTGTTTACTGCCTATCCCCTGATTTTCTCTTAAACTGTCAAGCGTCACATTCCCCGTTTTCTATATGATAAGTTATTAGACCATTACATTTCCCTGTTCAATTGCCGCAAAACCCGGAAGTTTATCTACATAATGCACTTTTCCTTTAGATACCATTATCGGCACACCCCAGCACTCGATAAAAAAAATTAAAAACTTCTTTTCTCAAGGTTTCATCAATGGGTATTATATTCAATGTATCTCACCTTCTTAAAAGCTATTCTTTTTTCATTTGGGCAATATTTTCCATTTCATTCCAAAAAGAAAAATCGGCCGAATAAATTAGAGTGGGCCGATTTTTTTACATCTTATATTATTTATTGCGCAAATCGTTTAGCATTTCTTTATAGGTTTCTTTAGAAATTTCGCCCCTGGCATATCTTTCTTTTAAAAGTTCTTCAGGGGTTTTCCCGGGAACAACTTTACTAAGAATATCATTGCCGGCTAGGTTCTTATAAATAAAGTAAACTATAACAGCTCCAAAAAGAATAATAAAAAACATCATTATTTACACCTCCCATCTAATCAACAAACTTAGCCGAACTAAACCTTCCCCTTATTTCTTGAGATCTTCTAATGCTTTTAAATATTCTTCTCTATTTATTTCACCTCGGGCATATCGTTCCTTTAATATTTCTTCTGCTGTTGACCGCCGGCTGGAAAGGGTTAAAGAACTGCTATGATTATTTACGGCTAATCGTTTTAAGATAACTACTGCTATAACTATAACTACAACTAGAACTACCATTAGGATTAATAGATTTATAAGAAAATCACCTGGGAAATATCCAAATCCATTGCCATTGCCATACCCATTACCGTAACCTGAAAAAAATCTCCACATCATTGCTATCGCCTCCTTTTAAGCCCATTATAAAGCAATATTGTTTCTAAAGTGTTGCATGATTATGGCAATTTAATCATATTTCCGTTTTTTATTTTTTCATATGAATTATGTACATCAACAAATTTAAGTTTACAAAAACGGCACTATTTTGTGACTTTTTCGAAACACATTATAAGCATAAGTCCTCTATAATATTTATAAAGGTCAGGGTCAGGTATCCCGGCCAACCATTAAGGATTAAAGGAGGAATTTATTATGTTGAAAAAAACTGGAATGAAGTTTCCATTGTTATTGATCGCTATAATTATCATAACAGGAGTTATTGCTTACGCTGCATCTTCCACTAGCCCTGGTTATTTGGGCTGGATGATGGGCGGTGGTTTTAACGGAATGATGGGTGGTTACAATTACAATTCCAGTAACTCTGGTCAATCATCAGTAAGTAGTACAGTTGATATGAATACTGCAAAAACTATTTTAAAAAAATACCTGGAAGCTATCGGAAATCCGAACTTAAAACTGGCAGAAATCATGGAGTTTGATAACCACTTTTATGCAGAAATCCAGGAAATAGACAGCAAAAAATACGCCATGGAGTTAATAGTGGATAAAATTACAGGAGCAGTCTCTCCTGAAATGGGACCTAATATGATGTGGAACACTAAATATGGTCATATGGGGCGAATGATGGGTTGGGCTTATAACAGGACAACTTTAAAAAATCGTATCACCGCTGAACAAGCCTTGCAGCTTGCCCAGCAGTACCTGGACAAAAACTTACCCGGCGTCAAAGCAGTAGAACCCCATGAATTTTACGGGTATTATACATTACACACTAAAAAAGATGGAAAAATTACTGGCATGTTAAGTGTCAACGGTGTTAACGGAAGTATCTGGTATCACTCGTGGCATGGGCAATTTTTGAGCATGGAAGAAAATGAGTAGGCCGAAAAAAAGGGATAAGTAGCGTAAGTCCTTCATTTTCAGGGTTTCGCACTTATCCCTTTACTATTCTTTATACTTTTTCCCTTAACCCTCGATTTGCTCAAAATTCCTTTCTCTCATAAAGAGGACCGACAAGGACCATGAACTCAGCAAGATGATTAAGGTTAAACCGGACAACAGAACAAACAGAAGGTAGGTAGGGGAGGATTGGTTCAAATCCACGATACCCCAGAAGTTATGTTTCTTTCCCAGATTATATACCATTGGTACGACCGCGACCACAAGGATGGCAAACAGATATTTGACGGTAACAACCTATTTTCTGGAAGTTGGCAGACTGTTAAGCAAGATGTGGCTGTTGTTTTTGTCCCCCTGAACAGCTGTGTTCATCGTAAAAAAATTGCAAAAAACGAGGAGTGTGCTGATTGATTTTAGTAGTTCTTGGGACACTTCCGAAATTTGCAGCCCTGGCAACTATTATTCCAGCTCCCGTTTTAGGGGAGCTGTTAATTAAAAAAAACCCTTTCTCAAACACCTTTGCATTTTCTTCAAAGGAACAACTTTTAATTGTGCTTCATAATAATCGAAATGCTAATCTTTATATGAGTCAATGTAAATTACTTAATAATCGTTAGTGCCTTTTCTAAATATTCATTCCAGTATTCATCGTCAGTTTCTATATCATGCATCCAATAGTACATCATAATTAATTCCAACTCTTGCTTATGACCTCTAATAAAAGCTTTATTGGACACCCTTGTATATAATGAATCTAAATTAAATAGATTCTTTTTCTGTTTGTAGTCATAATCATAAGGAAAATAAGGATTATCAGATTTCTTTTTATGCGTTGCAGGCCATTTCTTATAGTCCTTAGAAAATTTAAAAACATAAGTATATGCAAAAGCTGGAATACTTACATTATATTTTGCTTGAGTCTTCTCAATCCAGTCACTTATTGATTGAGTGAAAAAAGGGAGTTCATTGTATTTCATCGCTGAAATACTTTTGACTCTATGATAATCCTTAATAAATAGGAATAACATTTCAGTTTGATCTTTTAAAAATGGATATTTTTTTATCAATTTAGAATAACAATCATATGAAGCGCTTCTAAATTCACTCTCAGTACTATAGAGC
This sequence comes from Carboxydothermus pertinax, assembly GCF_001950255.1. NCBI lineage: Bacteria > Bacillati > Bacillota > Clostridia > Thermoanaerobacterales > Thermoanaerobacteraceae > Carboxydothermus > Carboxydothermus pertinax. The sequence goes on along the minus strand of NZ_BDJK01000006.1, from coordinate 86,804 downwards.
AAAAATATGTCGTTTTCATCAAGAATTTTGCCTATAATTCTATGCATGTATTTCCCATATTCATCGTATATATTTACAAGCCAATCTTGAATATCTTTATCATAATCACGTAATTGCTTCCGAAAAGCATCAAGTCTTTCATTATTGAGAATTGTTTGATTCTCAACCTCAGTAATATCTAAGTAATTATTAAAATATTCAAAGATATAATCCACACATAGCTTTATATTGTCAATTCTTTTCTCAACATCGAATTCAATTAGCTTATCTTCTTTTTTTCTTTTAGCAATGTATTCTTCAATTGTAAGCATACCCTGCACCTCATATAATCAAATTTCTTTTGTTGACTCTTGATCCCCCTGCCATTGTAAATTACTGTAAGTTCTCCTGCTTCTTCTTATACATCTAAAAATTTGTCCTAAAATTCCCTAAATGCACCTAAAAAATGACAATATAGTCGTGTTATTGTAGGAATTTCTCTTTATACTAATAAGGCCTCTTGTTTTAAAAATAAAACTATTAGCTATGTAAAGCTTATACACTTCATTAAATTTTATTATATTTTTCAATAAGCCACTTTGGACAGTAACTACTAATATCTTGAGGGAGAGGACAATTATTTATCCTTTTCCATTCCTCTTCAGCAATATTCCCCCAATAGATTTCACTATTATAATTATAAACCTCTAAGAATTTTTCACATGAAATTACTAACTTTTTATAATCATCCCTATTATATTTTCTTATTTTAAATGCAAAAAACCATGCCTCTCCCTCATCTCCTGTAAAAGTGTCTCTCCAAGGATCACTGGTATATGTTATATTTAATTTTTCAGTATCATTCAAAGAACCACGATGTTTATGGTAAACATGGCCTACCTCATGCAAAAATCGTAATGTTATCACTTCACTAAATGTCTTGGCTTGAATCGGAAATAAAATATAAACGTCCCAATGGCCTGTAATTTTTATAAAGATATTATTATTAAACCTTAACGACCTTTCACATCTTTCATCATCGACAAATACAACATTTTCAACCCCATATCTTTTTGCAAAATCAACAAACTCCCTTGGTGGTTTTACAAAGTTTAACCCTTGCATTGCTTTAGGTATATCCATAAAAATATCCTCCTTATTGGTATTAAAATAAGAACTTTTCTCCAAATAGTAGTATGATATTATCTTTTAAGATTTTCTAGTTCTGCTAAAGGCTAGAATGATTATTTAATTTATTGTTGGTTTGGATGATACAACATTTTTTGTACTAAAACATAGGATGTTTCTGAAAGCATCATTTGAAAAAGAGGAATCTTCTTTATGATTGCTATTTCTTTTAGCCTCCCAATATTTTCAGCACTTGCTTTGGCACCTATATATAAAGCTTTAGGTTTAGGTAATTTAATAAAACGCTGTTCTTCTGAAGCATTTGGACCCAATGGAAAGACTATTCGCCATTCTTTTTCATATGCCCAATGTGTTGACTTTGTTATCGTTGGGTAAATCCCGAAGAGGTTATTAAATGAGTGGTCTCTCCTAATTAATGGTTGCAATATATATTGCGTTGCGTCGAATAAATCATCAGTGTAATTAATTGGGAAAAGCATTCTACTCTGTGGATTAAGTGGACCCAATTCTTTAAAGTTATATTCTATACAAAAGCCAGTATGGTTCTCAGAATAATGACTCCACATGAGAATACTATCCTTCACTTCACTTAAACACATCACTAAATATCCTGTTTGGAAGCTACTTCGAAACTGAGCAAAAATGGATTTAATTTGTTCTAAGGTAATTTCAGATAAAGATCTTGCAAAATCCTCTTCCTTACCATGAAGGGTTTCATCAAATCTTGCTACATGTTTTGAAAAAGAATAAAACGGATCTTCTGAATTACGAATTTCCCTAATTGCCTGATCGCTAAGGGATATTCCAAGTTTATTTTGTAATTCTATAAGTATTTTTTGCATATTTCTATGGAGAAAAAGTTCCTTACTTAATAATGCGTAATTAATCTTTATGCTTGCGTCAAACGGATCATTGAATTCTGAGGGATATGACAGCCTTTCACGTTCATTTTTAAGATTATCAAGACTATATTCGCTAAGACTTCGGTAACGATATAATGCATTAGGTATATGTCTGTGTTTTAATTGTATTGCCTCTTCAATACGCATTTCATCAGGATTTAGTGGAAAAAGCAGCCTTAAGAATTCTTTAATCCACATTATATATGAAACCACCTTTTTAAGCAGATAAATACAATGAACAGTTTACCATGACGTTCAGTAGTATAAACGTGTAAGTTTCCAAAATATTATTAAAATTGTCTGCCCGCTAGCCTAATAAAAGTGGATGAAAAAACATCATCTTTAACAGAGCCGTAATAAAAGGGTGTTTTTTAACTTTTCCGAAAAGGTATCTTTTCACTAATTAGAGTAAAGAACTAATACCCAATCAGGTGCTTTCTGATAAACTAAACCATGAGTGTAACTTATTAAGGAAAAATCACTTTAAAAATTGTCGTTTTTTCTGCTAATTCAGTTGGTTCAGTTCCCCAGTAATATTCGTCTTATAATAAAATTTCCTGCAGCTGTTCTTTATCCAAGTTTTATGCCTCCTAAAAAATGTATTTAAATCATATTCCGGGATTTCCTGTTTTATTTTTTTGCCTCTTCAGCTAAATAAAGATACCATGTTAAATTCCAATTTTTGGTAAAAATGTAGTACTAACATAGAATGATTTAGGCAATGTTCCTGAAATGGATATAGTTATCCATTATCAACATTTACATTCTTAATAACTTCAATTATATAATTCTTCATATCTTGGCAAAATTCCTTTCTTATCCCCGCTTTTCTCATCACATTCCATAGCTTTGGAATTCTCCCTGTCTTTTCAACTCATGAATAGCCAACTTTATTCTTCTTAACTGAAAGTCCCTCCTACTTTTCTTCACCGAATCGAGCTATTGCTTTGTGAGGAATAGTTTATCCAAATGTTTTTCATGTTTATTTAAAAAAACCCTTTCCATTCCCCTCCACCCTGTGTAAAATCTACATGGGACTTTATGGTAGGTAATAAAGTTTTTCTGTGACGCAGTATTATTTTCCCGATAATTTCCCAAATACTCCTCCAATTTTTGTGAAAAAAGTTGTTCCAAATGGGTAGGATCATCGTTCAAGAAAAAAAGGGATAAGTGGCATTAAATCAACGTTCTTAAAGACTTTCCACTTATCCCTTTGCGGTTCATTATGAACTTAAGCCTTAATCCTTTTCCCTTAACACTCATTCAACGGAACCACTTTTTTCGCATGAGTAGGAGGAATAAATGAAAAATACACCAAAAGGTGGTTTAGTTAAAACTTACTCCACCGTCACGCTCTTAGCCAGGTTTCGCGGTTTGTCGACATCGTTACCCCGTAAGACCGACATGTGGTAGGCTAAAAGCTGCAGGGGCACTACCGCTAAAATTGGGGCCAGTAACTCCGGTACCCGGGGAAGATAGATCTGGTCGTCGGTTACTTTAGCAAGTTCCTTTTTACCTTCAAAGGCGATGCCGAGGATGGTAGCTTCCCGGGCGTTTACTTCTTTTATGTTAGAAAGCATTTTTTCAAACAAAGCTTCCTGGGTTGCTAAAGCTATTACTGGTACGTCTTTGACGATTAAAGCTAAAGTTCCGTGTTTTAATTCACCAGCGGCGTAGGCTTCGGCGTGGATGTAGGAGATTTCTTTTAGTTTTAGCTGGCCTTCCAAACTTACGGCAAAGTCAAGGCCCCGGCCGATAAAGAAAGCATCTTCTTTAGTTAAGTGTTTTTTAGCGAATTCGATAACTTTAGCTTCGGCATCAAGAACTTCCTGGACTTTTTGTGGAATTTCTTTCAGCCCCTGGACCATTTCTTTATAGAGCTTTTCCTCGATACTTCCTTTGGCCCGGCCAAGATAAAGAGCTAAAAGGTACATCACCAAAAGCTGGGTGGTGTAAGCTTTAGTGGAAGCTACGGCAATTTCCGGGCCCGCCCAGGTGTAGATAACATCGTCGGCCTCCCGGGAAACCGAGCTTCCCACCACGTTGGTGACGGCCAGTACCCGGGCCCCCCGTTTCTTGGCCTCCCTTAGAGCCGCTAAGGTGTCGGCAGTCTCGCCGGACTGGCTGATGACTATTAAAAGATCGCCTTCCTTTATTAACGGGTCCCGGTAGCGAAATTCGGAAGCTACGTCAATTTCCACCGGTATCCGGACCAATTTTTCTAAAAGATATTTTCCTACCAGTCCTGCATGGTAAGCAGTACCGCAGGCGGAAATAAAGATGCGGTTTAAATTTTGATAATAGGAAAGATTAGCTTCAATTTCGGGAAGTTTAACCTCGAGGCTTTCAAGGTCTAGCCGGCCCGCCAAGGTATCCCGTAGAGCTTTGGGCTGCTCAAAGATTTCTTTTTGCATAAAGTGGGCATAGCCGCCTTTTTCTGCTTCTTCGGCGTTCCAGGTTACTTCATAGATTTCTTTAGCTACAGGATTACCATCCATGTCGTAAATTTTTACCGTATTAGCGGTAAGTTCAGCTATTTCCCCATCTTCTAAAATATAGGTCTTCCGGGTGTGGGCTAAGATAGCCGGAATGTCTGAGGCAAGGAAATTCTCGCCTTCGCCTAACCCCACTACCAAGGGACTATCTTTTCTTACCGCTACAATCCTCCCCGGCTCATTGGCGGCAAGAAAAGCTACTGCATACGAGCCGTGAAGGCGTTTTTGAAGCTTTATAACTGCCTCTAAAAGGTCGCCATCATAATACTTCTCTAAAAGGTGCGCTAAAACTTCAGTATCGGTTTCCGAACGGAAAGTATGGCCTTCGGCTATCAGCTCTTCTTTTAATTCCAGGTAGTTTTCAATGATGCCGTTATGCACCACCGCAAACTTGCCCGTGCAGTCATAGTGGGGATGGGCGTTTTCGTCGGACGGTTTGCCGTGAGTTGCCCAGCGGGTGTGGCCGATGCCCGCGGCGGCATTTAAAACCACCCCAGCAAGTTTTTCTTCTAAGTTGGCAATTTTGCCTACGGATTTGGTTATTCTTATTTCGTTATCCTCAATTACGGCAATCCCTGCCGAATCATACCCTCTATATTCTAATTTTTTAAGACCATTTATTAAAATTGGTGCTGCAGGATTAGGTCCTATATAGCCAACAATTCCGCACATGTTCGTTTCCTCCAATCAAAAATAGTTTATTATTTTTAGTATTTTCAAAAGGCAAAAAAGCAATAAGATGCCTACCCACTTTGAATAGTGGGAAGTGTGAAGTATTTTCTTTGTGAGACCGACTCCAGCCGGCGTTATTTGTAGGTTTGGCCTTAGCCGACCTCCTTAATCTGGCAGCTTAAAGCACACCTACGGTTTTGCGGGCTAAAGCCGCCCTAAACTAGAAAGGTAGGAAGTTGGATGTGAGAAGCTTGAAAAAAGATTTATTCCAACCTTCAACTTCCAACCTCTAACTTCAATTCGCCCGGCGCCCTTTGTCCCGAAGATTGCTCTTCGGTTTTGTCCGACGCCTTTCACGGCCGCGAAAAAGCCGGGAGGCATCCGCCGATAACCTCGATAAACCTCCTCCTCGTCAACCCCAAAAGGGGTCCCGGCGCTTTAAGGCAATAACTTGCCTATAATTTTTTGATAACCGCTATAATCTCATCCACCACCTCCTCGGTAAGGTTATGCTTCGGCCCTTCCGCCATAACCCGGATTAAAGGCTCGGTTCCGGAAGGCCTTACCAAAATCCTTCCTTCCCCAAGCTTTTTCTCACCAAGGGCAATGGCGTCTTTAAGTGCCGGTGAAGCCATTATTTTTTCTTTATCCAAAACCCGCACGTTTTTTAAGACCTGCGGGAATTTGGGCATCTGGGCAGCAAGTTCGGACAGCTTTTTCCCTTCATCTACCAGAACCTGCATGAGCTGAAGAGCGGTAATGATGCCGTCTCCGGTGGTGTTATGGTCTAAAAGGATAATGTGGCCCGACTGTTCGCCACCAATTACCGCCCCGCTTCTAAGCATCTCTTCTAAAACATACCTGTCGCCAACTTTTGTCTCTAAAACCTCAATACCCTCCAGGGCAAAAGCTTTTTTCAACCCCAAATTGCTCATTACCGTTACCACAATGCGGTTATTTTTTAATAAGCCCTTTTTCTTTAAGTACTTACCAATAATCAACATAATCTGGTCGCCATCAACCAGATTTCCCTTTTCATCCACCGCCAGCACCCGGTCAGCATCACCGTCATGGGCAAGACCCAGATGAGCACCTTCCTCCACCACAGCTCGCATTAGAGCTTCCGGGTGGGTCGAACCGCAGTTAGCATTAATATTGGTACCATCGGGAGTGTTAAAAATAGGAATAACCTCCGCCCCAAGTTCTTCATAAATCTTGGGAGCAACGTAAGAAGCAGCGCCATTGGCACAATCCACCACTAACCTAAGACCCGATAAAGGCAATTCTACCGTATCTTTGGCAAATGATTTATAAAGCAAACTGGCGTCACGAATTTCCTGCACCCGTCCTATCCCGGCACCGGTAGGCCGAAACGGAATTTCTTTTTCTCCTAATACATACTTTTCAATTTCCTCTTCCACTTCATCGGGAAGTTTAAAGCCGGTACCGCTGAAAAATTTAATGCCGTTATCCTCCATGGGGTTGTGGGAGGCCGAGATTACTGTCCCGGCTAAAGCCTTTAATTCCCGGGTTAAATACGCAATCGCTGGAGTAGGCATAACCCCAACTTTAAAAACATCTAAACCCACCGATAAGATGCCGGCAGTTATTGACGCTTCTAAAAGATCTCCGGAAATGCGGGTATCTTTCCCTACTACAATACCCTGACCGTTATATTTTTCCTTTAACACATAGGCAGCAGCCCGCCCTAATTTATAGGCAAGTTCCGGGGTGAGATCACTATTGGCCACCCCCCGGACGCCATCAGTTCCAAAAAGTCTTCCCATGCTTAGCCCCCCTTTTTTAGGTAATCTATTACCTTTTCCGCTGTTCTTATTCCATCTACCGCAGCACTTACTATACCTCCGGCATAGCCGGCCCCTTCTCCGGCAGGAAATAACCCCAAAAATCCTATGGCCATCCCTTTTTCATCCCGGGTAATCCGCACCGCTGAGGAGGTCCTGGTTTCCGGTCCGGTTAAGATACCCCTTTCAATAAACCCCGGAATTTTCCGGTCAAAATCTTTTAAACCCTCTTTAAGCATTTGGTTTATATATTCGGGAAAGAGCTCATTTAAATCGGATGCTTTAACCCCCGGTTTATAAGTAGCATTGGCTATTTCTTCAAAACTACTAATTCTTTCTTCAATAAAATCTACAGCCCTTTGCGCCGGTGCCCCGTAGTTTTCACCGCCCATTTTATAGGCTTTTTCTTCAATTTGCCGCTGAAACTTCACTCCCCCTAACGGACCGTCGGGATAATCTTCTGGACTTACCGATACCGCAAGAGCGCTGTTCGCGAATTGACCGTCCCGATGGTAATAACTCATGCCGTTGGTAACCACCCCACCTTCTTCGGAAGAAGCACCGACCACCACGCCTCCTGGACACATGCAAAAGCTAAAAGTAGCTCTCCCCAGGGTATTATTTTTATATACCAGCTGGTAATCGGCAGCTCCCAGTTTGGGATGGCCCGCATAACGGCCGTACTGGGCTTTATTTATCATATCTTGAGGATGTTCTATCCGTAATCCTATCGCAAAGGGCTTAGGCTCCAAGGTAACTCCAGTTTTTAATAACATTTCAAAACTATCCCGGGCCGAGTGTCCCAGTGCCAATACCACCGCCGAAGCCCTGCACTCTTCGCGCCCATTTATCTTAACTCCCACTACTTTTCCCTTTTCCACCATTAATCCCGTAACCTTTGCCGAAAACCTCACTATACCCCCTAATTTTAGTATCTCTTTTCTTAAATTTACCACCACCTGCCGCAGGCGGTCGGTACCAATGTGAGGTTTGGCAAGGTAGGCAATTTCTTCCGGAGCTCCAGCAGCTATAAGCCATTTATAAACTAATGCTATCCGGCGGTCATGAGTGCGAGTGGTAAGCTTCCCGTCGGAAAAAGTACCGGCTCCTCCTTCGCCAAACTGAACATTGGACTCGGTGTTTAGTTTACCCTTTTCCCAAAACTCTTTTACATCTTCTACCCGTTCCGGTACCGGCTTTCCCCTCTCTAAAAGCAAAACCGGTAATCCCGCCTTCACTAAAGCAAGAGCAGCAAAAAGTCCGGCCGGTCCTGCTCCTACCACTACCACCCGCTGGTCTAAAGATATATTTAAATTATGAAAATCTTCCGCCTCCGGTTCCGGTAAAGAAACATACTGGTCTTCTAAAAGTTTTTTGGCTTTTGCTTCTGATACCGCAATGTCTACCAAAACCGTATACACAAAAAAAAGCCGCTCTTTTTTGCGAGCATCTAGGGCTTTCTTAATAATTTTAAGGGAATTTATTTGCCCTTCCTTTAGACCATATTTGCGACTTATTTCTGCTTTCAGCCTATTTTCTGCGTCTTCAATTTTAAGCCTTAAGTTACTGATTTTAAATAGCATTGCTGCCACCTTTGGGATAAAAATATCAATGAAATTATAGTTATTTTATTTTTTCTTGTCAATTTCAATAAAAACCTCTACCTTATCAGTACTGTAATAAATCCCATCTTCCCGCACAAGTGGTATCGTTACCTTTCTGCTTTTTCTGGCAGCATTAATATTTATTTCTTCGGTCAACACAGTATCCCTTAAAGCCCCCTGGGGAAACCAGCCCGAAACCCTAACAGTAGGTGGAGTAATCTCCGTTCTTGTAATCTGGTAGCCGGGCGCCGGTTTTCCGGTAATCACTGGTGTCACCTTTACTACCTTCCGGTACACCGGTATAAAGGTACTTTTTTCATTGGAAACATAAAACCACAGGAGAATAGCTAAAAACACCGAGGTTATTTTTAAGATAAGGTTTTCCCGCAACGCTTATAACCCCCAATTTTTCCCGCTTTCCCGGTAAAAAAGAAGATTTTCCACAAGTTTTCGGGATAGTTCCTCCCGGCTTAAGTACCGGTAAAGTTTCCCCTCCACCGCCAGGGAAATAACTCCTGTCTCTTCGGAGACTATCAGCACCACCGCGTCAGTCTCTTCACTAAGCCCAAGCCCTGCTCGGTGGCGAGTACCAAGATTTTTTAAGGGAAAATCATTACTAGATAGCGGTAAAAAACAGGCTGCTGCCGCTATTCTTCCTTCTCTTATAATTACCGCTCCATCATGTAAAGGAGATTTGGGGATAAAAATATTGGTTAAGAGCTCCGCCGACAACTCGGCATCTATTTTTACTCCCGTTTCTATGTACTCATTTAATCCGGTATTACGCTCCACTACCACCAACGCCCCTATTTTTTGTTCAGAAAGCTTTAAAGCGGCATTGGTCAATATTTCTATAGTCTGGCGGAGCTGTTTTTCATCGGTTTCGGTAAGGGTAGTTTTAAAAAGAGAACCCCGGCCGAGCTGCTCTAAAGCCCGCCTTAATTCCGGTTGAAAAACAATCGGTAAGGCTACCGCTAAAAAGGTCATCGACTGTTTTAAGAGCCAGCTCACCGTATTAAGCCCTAAGGCTTTGGCTAAGGCATTAGCTAAAAGCAGGATAACTACCCCTTTTAAAAGGGATTCGGCTCTACTTCCCCGGATTAACACTAACAGCTTATAAATTACAAAAGAGACGATCGCAATATCTAAGATAGTTGTTAAAAAATATGGAATAATCTCGCTAACGCCCATGGATCTTCCCCTTGTTTTCTACTATATAGGTTATTTTAGCATTTTTCTTCTTAAAAAGTAAGAAAACCGGCAGTAAAAATTTAATGCCGGTTAGTTTCCGATGCTTTTTTACGGACAAGATCTCCGGAATTAGTAAGCTCCTCATTTAACAACCCAACAGCATTTAATATGTAAATAATTAAGCTTAAGATGATCCCTACTACCGCTGCTAATGCCATACCTTTTAGCTCAACTGTACCCATGGTTATTTTTGCTCCACTTACTCCCACCGTAAAAACTACCGCCGATAAAACTAAATTAACGTTTTTTCCGTAGTCAACCATTTGTTCTATTAGCATCCTAATCCCCGAAACAGCAATTACTCCAAATAAAAGTAGACTTATTCCCCCCATAACCGGAGTTGGAATAGTTTGAATAGCCGCTGCAATCTTACCAACCAACGATAAAATAATCGCTAAAATTGCTGCTCCTCGAATAACCCACACCGAATAAACCCGGGTAATAGCCATAACACCAATGTTTTCGCCATATGTAGTATTAGGAGGTGAACCGGTAAAACCAGAAATAAAGTTTGTGACACCGTCGGCAAAAAGGGATAAATGAAGGCCAGGCTTATTTACCAAATCCCGTTCAATAATATTTCCTGTAACTATTAAATGACCAATATGTTCCGCCAATACCACCAGTGCCGCCGGTGCTATTAAAAGTATGGCATTTAGATTAAATTCAGGAGTGCTAAAGGTAGGAAGCTTAAACCAGGGAGCCTTGGCCACTAAAGAAAAATCTACCATCCCCTGTGTCCAAGCAAAAAAATATCCAGCTATTATGGCAATTAAAACCGGAATAATCTGCAGAAAACCACGAAAAACTACCGAACCAACTACTGCCACTATCAGGGTAAACATGGAAACCATGACGACTTTAGGATTCATCACCCAGTTTGGGCCATCAGGTGCAATACCTGCCATTTGCGCAGCTACTGGTGCTAACTCAAGACCAATTACCGCTACCACTGCCCCCATAACCGGTGGGGGTAAAACAACATCGATCCATTTTGTACCAGCTATGTAAATAATACCGGAAACTACAATAAAAAACAGGCCAAAAAACATAAAGCCTGACTGGGCAGCAGGGAAACCCCATTTGGAGATGATCAGCAAGGTAGGAGCAATAAAAGCAAAACTTGAGCCAAGATAAGCAGGAATTCCTCCACGGGTAATAAAAGAATAAAGCAAAGTCCCAATACCGTTCATTAATAAAGCAATAGCCGGGTCAATTTTAAATAAGAGAGGTACTAAAACTGTAGCACCAAACATTGCCATGAGGTGTTGTAAGCTAAGAGGAAGTGTTTCCAGTATAGGAAGTTTCTCCTCCACCTGAATAATGCGCCTTGCCATTCTTTCACCCTTTCCAAAAATATTAATTTGTTTTATTCTACCATATTACTTTATATTGCAACAATAAGCGACAAATTCTTGTTTTAATAGTTAGTAAAATTAAAGCGGTAGGTTTCCATGTTTTTTAACCTTGGTTTTGTTTTTTAAGTTATTTAAAAATTTTGTAGCGTAAATTATCTTATTTCTTAAATCTTCTGGTTTAATAATAATATCCACCACTCCCTTGATCGCCGCATTGTTGGGATTATCATAATAATTAAGAATCTCCTTTTCTTTCATTTTAGCTTCTTTTTGTCCAGCAAATAAAATATTCGCTGCAGCTTTTGCTTCCATTACTCCAATCTTAGCCGTTGGTAAGGCAAGGGTTACATCTGCTCCTAGGTTTTTGCTGCACATAGCTATATATCCTCCACCATAAGCTTTTCCCAAAATTACAGTAATTTTAGGTACTGTTGCTTCACCATAAGCATATAAAAGCTTTGCGCCGTGACGCAAAATTCCTTTTTCTTCCTGCTCCACCCCGGGTAAAAAACCAGGCACATCAACTAAAGTTAACAGCGGTATGTTGAAGGAATCACAAAAACGAATAAATCTAGAAGCTTTTATTGAAGCATTACTGTCCAGATAACCTTCCAAAACTAGAGGTTGATTGGCAATTATTCCAAAAGTGTTACCTCCAATCCGCCCAAAACCTACTACGATATTTTCAGCAAAGAAAGGCTGAACTTCCAAAAATTTATGATAATCAACAATGGAGTTGATTACCTTTTTAATATCATAAATACCATCCTTTTGCTTTATTATCTTTTCAATTTCCGGCACTTTACGTAATCCTTCACCCTGTTCTGTTCTTGGAAATTCAAAGGCATTTGCCGGAAGAAACTCCAATAAATCTTTGGTAATTTTTATTGCATTGGCAAGATCTTCTGCATAAAAATGCGCAACTCCACTTTTTGTTGTATGTACTTTTGCACCACCTAAAGTTTGCACGTTCGTTATTTCTCCGGTTAGTTCGCTTATAACTGCAGGTCCATTGACAAACATCGTTGCCTCTTTTACAAAAATTAAAAAATCCGCAAGGACTCCAGAATAAGCTGCTCCCCCAGCGCAAGCCCCACTGGCAATGGCAATCTGCGGTATAATGCCTGAAGCTTTAATAATCTTGGCAAATATTTTACTAAAACCTTCTAAAGCTTCAACCCCTTCTTGTATCCGTGCTCCTCCTGATTCAATGAAAAAAATAAAAGGAAAACCTTTGTCAGCTGCAAATTCTATAGCCCTACTTAGCTTTTGGGCATGTATAGCCCCTACAGTACCACCAAGTACAGTAAAATCCTGAGAAGCCACTACCACAGGTTTTCCGCTAATGGTACCAAAACCAGTAATTATGCCATCTCCGGATATGTCTTTCAAATTAGAAGTTTTTGTTCTTAGTTTGGCTAGTTCTCCAATTTCCAAAAAACTATCTTTATCTAATAAATTTATTATCCTTTCCCGGGCTGAAATTTTAACTTTATCCCTTTCCATACTCTTTCCCCCTCTTTTTTATATTTATTGAAATTTCTGTCTATTTAAATTAAAAAAATACCTTATTATTCTCTCCCAGGTGGTACTAACAGCTCTAAATAAACCTCCAGACTTCCCCCGCAAATCATTCCGTCTTCCCCGGCTAAAAAATCAGTTAAATAGCTTTTTACCAGGGCATATTTTTTTTCCGGAGTATCAAAAAGAGTAAGGGCTTCTTTTTTTACTTCCGCTTCCACGCAGCCACCGCCAATAGACCCTATGGTCGTACCATCCCGCAGGACCAGCATTTTAGCCCCTGGTTTTCTGGGAGTAGAACCCCGGGTAGCAATAATTGTTGCTAATACCCCCGGCTCTTTTATAAGCACTTTATTTATTTCCTGAAGAAATTCAAGACTCATGGTTTCCATTTTATTTCACCCCAGATTTTAGGTGTCTTTGATTTTTACGGTAATAAACCGCTTGGATTTCGGCTATTATTGACAAAGCTACTTCTGCCGGTTCGGTTCCCCCAAGGTCTAATCCGATAGGAGCGTAAATCTTCTTTACATCTTCTTCAGAATAGCCTTTTTCTACTAATGCTTTAAATATCGCTTTTACTTTGGTACGGCTTCCAATCATTCCAAGATAGGCAAGGTTATAAGGTAAAAATTTTTCCACACAGGTAAGATCATGGTGATGCCCTCGAGTTACCACTACTACCGCCAGATTTTCCGTTGGAATAACATAATCTAACACCCGGTCAAAACTGTCACAAATATAGTTATCTGCTCCGGGTATATTTTGAGAGGTAACAAAAGTCGGCCGATCATCGTAGAGGGTTATGGTAAAACCAAGCTCCCGGGCAAAAGTAACTAACGGCCGAGCTATATGTCCTGCTCCCAGGATAAGAAGCTTTCTTTGGGGAATAATTGGCTCGATAAAGATTCCCTCTTCTTTAAGATATATCGGCTCTTTTATATCTTGCGAGAAATATTTTTGAAGGAGCAAAGCCTTTTCCTCAGAGACAAACAGTACCTCTCCCGCTTCATCCAGAAGAAGTTTTTCCTCGGAAAATAGACGGGTTATTAAAAAACTTTTCTTTCCTTCTAAAAGCTTTTCTTCTATTAATTTATACAACATAATATTAACTCCTCATTTAAATATTTTTCATCAATCACACCTTTTCTTTTTAATATTAAACCAAATTATCAGGATAATAAAGACACCTTTTTTATAAACAATATGTTTTTAATTCCTCTAACATTTACAATGGATTTATTATAGTTTAAGATGTATTTATGACGGCAAATAGGGTCTTTACATATTGAAGGGGGAGACAAAAATGAACCAGCCGTTAATTGCCCTTGCGGTATTTCTGGCAACTTATGCTTTAATTATTTCGGAAAAGCTGCATCGGGCAATTGCAGCCCTTTTGGGGGGTACTCTTTTAATCGTCCTGGGGATTGTAACCCAGAAGGAAGCTATTCACCATATTGACTGGAATACCCTGGGCTTACTGATTGGGATGATGATTATTGTGGGTATTACCAGAAAAACCGGAGTCTTTCAGTACCTGGCGGTAAAAGCGGTTAAATGGGCTAAAGGGGAACCGATTTATATTTTAATTGCCCTGGCTACCGTTACCGCCTTTTTATCGGCATTTTTAGATAACGTTACCACCGTATTGTTAATTGTCCCGGTTACCTTCACCATTACCGACCGGTTAAAAGTAAATCCTATTCCCTTTCTTATTTCGCAGGTGTTAGCCAGTAACATCGGCGGTACCGCCACTTTAATCGGTGACCCCCCCAATATTATGATTGGAAGCCAAACCCATCTGGATTTCCTAGATTTTCTTAAAAATTTAACACCAGTTATTATAGTTATCCACATCGTAACCATGTTTCTTTTTTACCTGATATATCATAAGGAATTTAAAGTACCCGGGGAATTAAAAAAGAAATTACTGGAATTAAATGAATTAGATGAAATAAAAGATTTTGCCCTTTTAAAGAAAAGCCTTTTTGTTTTAGGCTTGGTCATCCTTGGTTTTATATTACACGGTGTTTTAGGTTTAGAATCGGCAACTATTGCATTATTTGGAGCAGCTCTTTTATTAACCATCACCGGGGACGAGCCGGAAGAAGTTTTGCTGACCGTGGAATGGCCATCGATCTTCTTTTTCTTAGGCTTGTTTATAGTGGTGGGGGGCCTTGTGGAAACAGGAGTTATTGACCGGGTAGCCCGTTGGAGCCTGGAAGCCACCAGAGGTAATTTCACTTTAACCGGGATGTTAATTCTCTGGCTTTCCGCCATTGCCTCAGCGTTTGTTGATAACATCCCGTTTGTAGCCACGATGATTCCGTTAATTCAGAAGATGGGAGCTCTTGCCCATATGACACCCCAGGCTTTAGAGCCGTTGTGGTGGGCCTTATCACTGGGAGCCTGCCTGGGCGGCAACGGTACAGTAATTGGTGCGTCCGCCAACGTAATTGTGGCAGGTTTAGCTGAGAAAAACGGTTATCCGATTTCGTTTATTGGTTTTCTGAAAATAGCCTTCCCTTTAATGCTAGTTTCAATAATAATTTCCATGGGCTATCTTCTCTTGTTTTATTTTTAAAAAGCTTTTTTCAAGTTTGGATCCTTCGGCTTAATAGCCGCGCTGTTGCGCGGCTTTTGTATTAAATTTGATACTTTTCTTTGGTTTATGCTAATATTAAAAAAAATATTACGGGGGTGTAAGATGACTGTTGCTATCGTCGTTTTTTTACTAAGCTACTTTTTTATCGTTACTGAGAAAATTAATCGCACGGCAATTGCCCTTTTAGGCGGCACCGTGATTTTAATTACCGGCACCTTAACCCAAGAAGAGGCTATCCATTATATCGACTGGAATACTTTAGGTCTTCTTTTAGGTATGATGATCATTGTGGACCTCACCAAGCACTCCGGTTTCTTTGAGTATTTAGCCCTAAAAGCCGTGCGCCTCACCCGGGCCAACCCAATAGCATTACTCATTGTCTTAGCGCTAATAACCGCCTTTTTATCAGCATTTTTAGATAATGTTACTACGGTTTTATTGATAGTACCGGTAGCCTTAACCATTACCCGGGCGCTTAATATTTCTCCTTACCCGTTTTTAATAAGCCAAATCATAATGAGTAATATTGGTGGCACCGCAACGTTAATAGGTGATCCACCCAATATCATGATAGGAAGTCAAACCCATCTTGGCTTTGTAGATTTTTTATTTAACCTTACCCCTGTAGTTTTATTAATTCTGGCAGTAACTTCTGCAATTTTTTATTTATTATTTAGAAAAAGCTTTACGGTAGAAGAAAAATTAAAAGAAAATCTTTTAGCTATTGACCCTGTCGATAAGATTACCGATTACCTGTTATTAAAAAAGAGCCTTATTATCCTGGCCCTTACCATTGCCGGCTTTAGCCTGCACCAGTTACTACATCTGGAATCAGCTAGCATCGCTCTTTTTATGGCGATGGTGTTTTTAGCTATCTCCGGAAAAGAAATTGAAAATGTATTACTAGGGGTTGAATGGCCTACTATCTTTTTCTTTTTAGGACTTTTTATTATGGTTGGTGCTTTAGAAAAAACAGGAGTTATTCATAAAATAGCTGTCTTGGGTTTAGAATTAACTAAAGGCAATGTATATCTAACCGGTATGTTTATCCTGTGGATTTCCGCTGTTGCTTCAGCGTTTATCGACAATATTCCCTTTGTTGCCACCATGATACCTCTTATAAAAACCATGGGGGAACTTGCTTCCTTTGCCCCGGAAGTTATGAATAGCTTGTGGTGGTCTTTAGCTTTAGGAGCTTGCCTTGGCGGCAACGGTACCATTATTGGCGCCTCGGCCAACGTGATTGTCGCTGGTATCGCCGAAAAAGATGGTTTTCCTATAAGTTACACAAGATATTTTATTTACGGTTTTCCTCTGATGCTATTGTCAATAATAATTTCCATGGTTTATCTAACTTGGTTTTATTTTAAGTAAGGGAGAGGTTTTATGAAAGAAAAATATACCGGTTGTCTTCTTGGCTTTTACTTAGGAGATGCCTTAGGAGTCACTTTAGAAAATATGGAAGAAAAAGAAATTAAAAACAAATACGGCATCTTTCAGGATATAACTGGCGGTGGGCCTTTTAACCTCCCCCCGGGAGAAGGGTCCGACGATACCAATATTTTAATTATTACCGCTACTTCAATATTAAGGGATCCCGAAAATCCGTATCCTATACTGTTTGAAGCTCTGCAAAAAGAAGTATTAAAAAGACCAGAGCTATACGGTACGGCTACCCGCACTGCTTTAGAAGCTTATGAGCTTTTTGGCTTTATACCGGATAAAATAGAAAGCTATCTTATTTCCAAGTTAGGGGAAAGGCTTTGCGGTAACGGAAGTCTACCTCGAATAATCCCGGCAGCTCTTTTTTATAGTAATGATGAAATTTTTCGCGAGTACTCCTTAAAGCTTTCTCGGCTTACCCATCCCCATCCAGTTACCGATTATGTAGCTTTATTTACTGGCTTCTTTGTTAAAGAACTTTTGTCTAATACAAATCGCTTAAAAGCCTATGAAGAAGCATTGAAAAAAACCGATTTTTATTTAAAAAGAGAAACTCTGGCCAAGGCCAGAGTTTCTAGGGAACGGTTTTACCGCTTATCGTATTTAAATGCCTGTGACTTAAAAACCAGTGGTTTTGTTACCGATACGGTAGAGGCTTCGGTTTATATTTTCCTTGCAGAAGATAACCCTTTTGATATTATTATTAAATCCGCCAATCTAGGCGGTGACGCGGACAGCCGCGCCGCCATCACCGGAGCTCTGGCTGGGGCTTATTATAACCGGGAAAAATTACCTGGCGAATTACTAACCAAACTTACCCGGTTTACTCTGCTTGAACATCTAGGTCACCAGCTTTGGGCAAAAAGATGGTAAAAGTTGTTCCTCTACCGGGAAAGCTATCTACCAGAATATCGCCGTTATTTTCCTGGATTAATTTTTGACAAATAGCAAGGCCAATACCGTTTCCATCCTTTTTGGAAGTAAAAAATAAATTAAAGATTTGACTTAAGTATTGAGGGGGGATACCTATACCGGTATCAATCACCTCAATTTTTATTTTCTCAGGAAGTTCAAAGGCACGAAGCTTAATTTCCCCCTTTCCCTGGATAGCATCAATAGCATTTAAAAGAAGGTTCATAAAGACGTGCTTTAGCTGTACGGGATCGGCAAAAACTTTTAATTTTAAATTTTCTTTGTTTACCGTAATTCCTTTAGCTATAAACTGCGGTTCTAAAAGATTTAAAAGAGGAAGAATAACATCTTCCAGAGAAACATTTGTCTTTTGTGAGTTTTGTGGTCGGGCATAATTTAATAAATCATTAATTAAATTTTGGACACTACCTAATTCGTTTTTTATAATATTTATCACTTCTTCCCGATATTTTGGGTCATCGGCTTTTAACGGCAAAAGTTCAAGGTAATTTAAAACGGTGAAAAGGGGATTTTTTATTTCATGGACAAAACCGGCCACCATCTGTCCAACGGTTATTAGTTTATCCCGGTTCACCATCAGGTCAAAGCTCTGTTTTTCCTCAGTAATATCCCTAAAATTTATTAAAACGGCACCAATCGAAGGAATGCTAATAAAGTTTATACTTAAATATTTACTCTGACCGGCGACGTTAACCCGATGTTCATTAAGAGAGCAAGTTTGTCCCTGATAGGCCCGTTCCAGAAAAGGCTCTGGAAAATAATCTTTAAGGGGGGAAAAAGAAAAATGCTGCCCTTCAAGCTCCCTTTCTTGGATTCCTAAAATTTTTAGAGCACTTTTATTAATCCGCTTTATTATCCGATTCTCATCTAAGGTAATAATTCCGTTTAATTCGTGTTCTAACATTTTATCCATTAAATCTTTTTGTGCCGAAAGCTCCCGGTAAGCCATATTTAATTCGTAAGTTGCTTTTTCTACTTTTTGCTGTAATAATCGGTTTAACCACAAGATAAATAACAATAAAATTGTGAAAATAAAAAGCCCAGCAAAAAGGTAAGTTCTTATTCGATTAAAGTAAAGCCTTTTTTCGTAGGGAGATTCGCCAAACCATTTGGTTTTAAGATTATCAAGCTCTCCCTTTGCTCTTAAGCGTATTATTGCTTCATTTAATTTTTTTAGAAGCTCTTGATTTGTACCTTTTTTAACACCCAAACCATATTGCGTAATAGAAAGAGGTACCCCAACAACTTTTATTTTATTTTCCAGGTTTAACTTATGAAGCCAATACAAACCAGTGTAGTAATTACCAATCACTGCAGTTACTTTATTTTGACTTAAAGCCAAAAGAGCTTCTTGTTGATCTTCATATAATTCAACTAAAATATCCGGATTTTCCCCAATTAAATCTAAAGCCACATCTCCTTTTTGGATACCCACCTTAAGCCCTTTTAAATCCTCCAGATTGTTTATAAAATAGTTATCCTCCTGAACAAAAATAACCTGGCGGTTTTCAAGATACGGTTCGGTAAAATCATAAAGCTTGGCACGAGCCCGAGTAAAATTTACCCCTAAAAGAATATCCGCCTGCCCTTTTTCCACCATGCGCCTGGCTTCACTCCAGGGCATTAACTTGATTTCAATATCTATTCCCGCTTCCCGAGCTACCGCAACTATCAGGTCTACATCAAAACCTGAAGGTTTTTTATTACTATCAAGACAGCAAAGGGGCGGGTATTCACTGTCACCAACCACAAGATACTTAGTAGTTGCTAAAGCCGAAGAGGAAAAGGTAACTAATAAGAAGAAGGTTAATAAGATTATTTTTTTCGACAAATTTTCCACCTCAAAAGGAACCTATTCGACAAAGATTAACAAAAATCCTTTTAAACCTTAAAAAAGGATTTTAAAAAAAGAAAGCGAATACTAAAAAAGAAAAATTTTTTGAATATTTTTTATTTTTAAAGGAGGGAGCTTTGTGCAACCGCAGGATTTAACCAAAGAGCAGGCACTACTTCTTTTAGAGGACTTTGCCAAGAGGTGGCTTGCTCATGACGGCCTCTGGTTTTTAGAAGTGGAAAAACATTTTGGCATGGATAATGCCATAAAACTCGATGAAGCTGCCTGGGCCCAGTTTACAGTTATCGAGGCTAAAAGAATTAAAGAATTTTTAAAGCTTCCGGAAAAGGGGGGACTTGACGCTTTAAAAGTAGCCCTTCGGTTTCGTCTGTATGGCTTTTTAAACCAGCAAGAAATGGTAATGGAAGGAAATAAATTAATTTATAAGATGAAAACCTGTCGGGTCCAAGAAGCGCGCAAGCGAAAAAACCTTCCGGATTTTCCCTGTAAACCGGTGGGTATAACCGAATATTCCGGCTTTGCGAAAACTATCGATCCCCGGATTAAAACCCGGTGCCTGGCCTGTCCGCCGGATGAACATCCCGATGATTTTTACTGCGCCTGGGAGTTTTGGATTGAAGATTAGTATTCCGTTCCTTATTTTTGTTACCGGTGATCAATTTAACGTAGGTTTCATACCAGAATAAACCTTTTACTGCCTCTTTTTTCATAACATTGTCACCTCCGTTTTTATATTTTAATATTTTGAATAATTACTTCAAGATTTTATCCGATGTTTTTACATTTTTATAACATAGTTAATATAAAGTTTACAAAAGTTATGAAAAATACCCCTACTGTAAAACCGGGCACCTTTTAGGCCCGGTTTTATTCTTCCTTTATCCCTACTTCTGCTAAATGTCTGGCCAGGACCGAATAATTTAACGTACCGGCAAATTTAAACTTGTCTTCAAAGTATACCAGGGGCAAGGGATTTTCCTTTATTTTTTCTCTTATCTCATTGGGTAACTCTCCTTCTATATCCACAAACCGAATACTTACCCTCCCACCAAAGCGGCGTTCTAAACTTGGCTTTAAAAACTTCACCAACTCTTCCTGAGTTGGAAGAGTCCCTCAGCTGGAACATTCCCTTTTTCTAGTTCCATAAACTGTAATGTTCATTACTCCACCCCCAAAAAGAGTTCCCTAATTATTTCCGGCACACTCTTTATTTCTTTAATTTCCCCGACCCTTTCCCCAGAAAACACCAGGCCATTTTCCATATCCCCCAAACGGGCTCGCTCTAGCGCTTCCATAATACAAAAATTCCGCCGGCATTTTTTAAGACAATTTTCACACCGCTTAGGCGTTAAGTCCTCCCCGGCAAAAAGTCTTTCCACAAAACGGTTTTTAAGAGCCCGCCCCAAAAGCCCAACAGGGCTTTCAATTATCACTACTTCTTCCCTATTGGCTTTTAAATATAGATTTTTATAGTTTTCATGAACCTCACACTCACGGGTCAGAACAAAACGGGTGGCCATTTGCACGCCAGCTGCTCCAATTTTAAAAGCTTTTTTAATATCTACCCTGGTCAGTATCCCCCCAGCGGCAATAACCGGTATTTTCACCGCTTTCACCACTTCCGGGAGGATTTGCCATATTGACTTATCCGTCCCCAGGTGTCCGCCGGCTTCCTTTCCCTCCACCACCACTGCCGCTGCCCCATAACTTTCAGCAATTTTAGCAAGTTTAGCTGAGGAAACAATTGATACCACCGGGGTATTAAATTCTCTACCTAAGGAAAAAACATCTCTGGAAAACCCCGCACCGGTAACAACTAAATCGATTCCTTCCTTTAAGGCAGTTAAAACCAGTTCCCTAAAACGGGTTACCGCAAACATGATGTTAATGCCTATAATACCGGAAGTTAACTTTCTGGCTCTTTTAATTTCAGCAACCAATTCCTCCGAAGTCAAACCTGAAGCTGCAATTAAGCCAATTCCTCCAGCATTGGCAACTGCGGAAGCAAGGCTGGCAGTAGATATTTTTACCGCCATACCTCCTTGGATAATAGGATAACGGGTTGTTTTACCTTTAAAATTAAGAATAGGAAAGCTCATTTAAATTAACCTCACTTTTTCTGTCATTATAACATTATTTTCACCTAAAGAAAATAATAAAGACCCTTCCAGCTACTGGAAGGGCCGTGGTTTAGTATTGAACAAGAGAGATAACCTTTTTCCCAGCAAGTTTTTCCCGACCTTCTAAAGCTAAAAGTTCTATCACAAACAAAAGGGCTTCTACTTTAGCTCCTAGTTTTTCGCAAAGCTCCACCGTCGCCTTCATGGTCCCTCCGGTGGCTAAAACGTCATCGACAATTACCACCTTATCCCCAGGTTTTAGAGCGTCGGTGTGAATTTCTAAAGTATTGCTACCGTACTCTAAGTCGTACGATGCACTTATACTCTCCCGGGGAAGCTTACCTTCTTTACGCACTGGGACAAAACCAAGCCCAAGCTTATAGGCTAAAGGTGCTCCAAACATAAATCCCCGGGACTCAATGGCTACCACATGGGTGGGATTTAAATCTTTTATTTTTTCCGCTAAAAGGTCCACCGTGTAACTAAAAGTTTCCCGGTTTTGTAAGAGCGGTGTAATATCGCGAAAGATAATCCCCGGGCTTGGAAAATCAGGTATGTCGAAAATGTGTTTTTTCAAATCCATATTTAAACCTCCGCCTAGATAAAGATAAAAAAAGCACCTCTTGTATATTAGGATATCTTTAATTGTTTTACAAGATAGTTTTCTTACTTTTTCAATAAAAATCAATGTATACATTTTCACATTTTTTGTATATAAAAAAGGATTTTCCCACTTGATTGCAGAAATAAAGAATAGAAAGCCTATCAGGAGGTCAATATGTTAAATTCCAAACCTGCGTATCTTAGGGTTAATAATCTTAATAATCCGCTCAAAAAAATAAATGAATTTCATCAACTACTTGCAAAATTCAAAAACCCTGAAGATATCTTAAGAGAAGTATGTTTCTACCTCAAAGATTTATGGCAGGCCTTAGGCTGTAATATTGTTATTCCAAAAAACCCTAAATATGAATTTAATCTAAAATCCAAATATTCTTCCGCCAATAAACCCATTCCTGAAAATTTAACCGAAAATGAAGGGCTTAGCCTTTATGTTTTTAAGGAAAGAATACCTGTCTTAATTAATGATACAACCACTTCTCCTCTAACCAATAAAGAAATAGTTACTTATTACGGGCATAAAAGTAGTATTGCTGCCCCTATGTTAGGAAAATCCAAAATTTTAGGGGTAATCATTGTCTTTCATCAAGAAAAAAATTTCTTCACCGAAGAAGACCTTGAACTTCTAACTTTTTTTGCCAACCATACAGCTTATGTCATTGAAAACCTACAGCTCTTTTACCGTCTGGAAAAAGGGGTCTATCAAGATTTCTTAACCAGTGTTTATAATTATCGCTATTTACAGGAATGTCTTTTAAACTGTGCCGAAGATCCGACTAAACTTCCCCTTTCGGTCATTATGATTGACCTTGATAATTTTAAAAAATTTAACGATATGTTTGGCCATCACGCCGGTGACCAAATCATTAAAACCACTGCCAAAATCATAAAAAATACCGTTAGAAAAAACGATCTGGTTTTTCGCTATGGTGGCGATGAATTTGCTGTTCTCCTCCCTGCTACCGATTATCAAACAGCTTTAAAAATTGCTCAAAGGATTTCCGAAAAAATAAAACATCACACCTTTGTTATTGGTAAAAACCGCTTTCGCGGCTTTTTAAAAGCTTCCGTTGGCGCCTCAACTTTAGGCCTTGCCCCCACCCCGCAGCTGGCACTGGAATTAGCCGACCGGGCAATGTATCAGATTAAAAGAAGCCGTTTTAACCTTTTAAATCACGTTTCCTTAGAAGATGAAATTTTAATTGATTTTACCCCAGCAGAAAAAACATTATTAAAGACGTTAAAAGTTTTGTTATCACTCATTGATTTTAAAGACCATTATACTTTAGAGCATTCCCGCCAGGTAAGTATCTTATCTTATCAAATCGCCAAAAATCTTACCCTTGGCCCGAAAGATTTAAAAAATGTTTATTTGGCTGCTCTTTTACATGATGTGGGTAAGATTTGGATTGATGAAGCAATCATTAATAAACCCGGGACGCTCACCCTAATAGAAAGGAAAGCAGTCCAAAAACATCCAGTGATCGGCGCTGAGATTTTACAACCAATACCCTTTTTAAAGCCATTAATTCCTATTATCTACCATCACCACGAAAAATATGACGGTAGTGGTTACCCCGATGGTCTTTCGGGAAGGGATATTCCTTTATTAGCACGAATCATTACTTTAGCCGATAGTTTTGACGCTATGACCTCAACCCGTACTTACCGGGAACCTTTTAATTACCAGGAGGCTTTGGAGGAAATAAAAAGGTGTAGCGGTAGCCATTTCGATCCGGATTTAGTTGAGGTATTTATTATGACTATTAAACAGTTACAAAGCCAAACCTCTGAGATATTTTGCTAATTGATTTTTAAAAATGCCCTTTTTAACATAACCAAACCCAATTCCAACTCCATCTAATGTTACCAAATACCAACCTTCTTCCCAGGAAACCGGAATACTTTCCCCCCTTAAATACGCTGCCCGAAGGGCTTGGGGCATTTCAATTTGCCGTTTAAAATTTTTTCCAAGAATGCTAAAAGCAAGCTCCTGGGACGGTAAAAACCGTCCTTTTTTTACTTCCCCTATTTGTAAGCCCGCTTTTATTACCCGGACTCCCGTTAATTCTGGAAATTCTTCCGGTAAAAGAAAAACTTTTTCACCTTTTACAAAGACCTCTGGCACCGGCAGGTTTAAATACTCCTGCCAGAAATCCTGAAACTCCTTTAAACTTTCTCTTTTTCCTCGATTTTTCCCTGATTTTGTTTTAACCCTGGCAGCGATACTTCCAGCTAATTTAACCATTCGAGCCACAAAATGGCCTTCGCCCTTGTGACGGTGAGGCCAAATCCGGTAAGTTTTTCTAAGTTCCTGAAAGTTATCTGCCCACTCGGGGATTCCCGGAGATATCCCGGTTAACTTAAATTCATCCAGAACGAAATTAGGATTTTGCCGCAAAAAAGCTACAATTACTTTTTCATTTTCTTCTGGATTAAAGGTACAAGTGGAGTAAACCAGCACCCCACCTTCTTTTAAAAGCTTTGCTGCAGTGGCTAAAAGTTTTTCCTGCCGGGCACTACAACCAAGGACATGTTCCTCGGACCATTCTTTAAGGGCGTCAGAATTTTTACGAAACATTCCTTCCCCGGAACATGGCGCATCCACCAGCACCCGGTCAAAATAACCAAAAAACTTTTCTTCCAAATGATTCGGTTTTTCATTTACTACAATATAATTGCCATACCCCCAGCGTTCTAAATTTTCGACAAGGATTTTAGCCCGTCCGGGATTTATTTCATTAGCAACTAAAAGCCCTTTCCCGCCTAATTTACTTAAGATTTGCGTGGCTTTTCCTCCCGGCGCTGCCGCTAAATCCAAGATCACTTCCCCAGGTTTGGGGTCTAATACTTCTACCGGCAGCATCGCTGAAGGTTCCTGGAGATAAAAAGCACCCGCCAGATGCCAGGGGTCACGACCTAAAAACAAGCCTTCGGGAAGATAAAAGCCTTCACTGCACCACGGTACTTTTTCTAAAAAACCATAACGGTTAAATAATTCCTTAACACAAATCTTCCCGGGATTTATCCTTAATCCCCTAAAAGGGGGCCTTTTTAAAGCTTCTTTAAATTCTTTTCCTTCTTCGCCTAATAATTTTTCGTATTTAGCATAAAATCTCTCCAGCATCGTATAAGCCCTCCAAAATCTTTCCTACTTACACAATAACATAAAAATTTTCTTCTTGCCAAAATTTTAAATTAAGATATATAATATAAACAGAATATAAACAGAATGTTCTTTCTGTGGGGGTGCGGATTTGGCAAAAAAAACTCCAGAGACAGAGATAAAGCAAAAAATTTACCTGTCTGCCCGTAAACTCTTTGTTGAAAAAGGTTACCACCGAACCAGTATCCCGGATATTGTAAAGGATGCCGGCGTAAGTATTGGCGCAATTTATCACCACTTCTCTTCTAAAGAGGAATTGGCCCGCGTCATTCACGAAGATGCGGTGGAAAGCTTTTTAAGCCGTTATCAATTGTACGTTGATTCCCAAAGGACCGCATTGGGGAAGATTCGAGGTTTTGTAGAATTGATGTTAAGTTGGGCTGATGAAGATTTAATCACCGTGAACTATCTTTTACACGCCCGTCCCAAAGAAATTTTAGATTGCAACTTTACTATTTGCACCGCTGAAGGCTTAGAAGCCGTGAAAAAAATTGTTGAGTTTGGCCAAAAGGAAGGTACTTTTAAAGATGCAGACCAGATACTTTTAGCTGCTTTTATTTCCGGCCCCGTCATGCGCTTAATAGAATTAAAAACTGACGGTATTATCACCCAGCCTTTGTCCAGTATCATCGATACCACTACCCAACTTATTTTTGATGCCTTAAAAAAGTAATTTTATTTTTTTAAATGCAACAGAAAGAATTTTCTTTTTTATATAAATATTAGTGAAAGAATATTCTTTCTTTTAAGGAGGTGAAACAAGGTAAAGGCTCTTCTATTCTTATAATTTTTTGTTACAAGTTTCTCAAAATAATTTTTACAGGAGGTTTTAAAAATGGAAAAATTAAAGGAAGTTTTTCAGGAACGTTTTCGGGATAATTACCTCGAAAGAATTCTTTACAGCCATGACATGGGGGTTATCCCGAGTGCCGTTAAAAAGACTTTTAACTCCCTGCCTGATGCTGTAGTTCAGCCTGTAAACAAAGAAGAAATTAAACAGTTAGTAATATATGCGCAAACGGCAAAAACCCCTATTGTTCCCCGGGGCGCTGCTACTGCTGGCTTTGGTGGAGCTGTTCCTACTAAAGGTGGAATTGTGGTAGATTTTATCAGGATGAAAAAAATTATTTCCCTAGACCCGGAAAAGCAAACCGTCACCGTTGAGCCAGGGCTTGTTTGGCAAGAATTAGATGAATATTTAAACCGTTATGGTTACACTTTAAGGCTCTATCCTACCAGCTATCCCGGTTCCACCGTTGGGGGCTGGGTTGCCCAGGGCGGTACGGGTATTGGTAGTTATATGTTTGGAAGTTTTTTAGAAAATATCGTAGCGGTTAAGGCTATTCTCGGGGATGGAACGGAAAAAACTTTTGCGGGCGAAGAGCTTAAATTAATTTACGGATTAGAAGGTATCACCGGCTTAATTTACGAAATTACGCTAAAAATTATGCCCAAAAAGGAAGAAATCCCCGTACTGGTAGCTTTTCCTAATCTTGAAAGTTTAAGTGCATTAATGGATAGTTTAGAAAATGCAAATCTTCCCTTGTGGTCCGTAAATTTAATGTCTCCGGAATTTGTCAAATTGCAGCAAAAAGCCCAAAATCACTATATTCTTCCTGAAGATAAATATTTTCTTAATTTTGTCCTGCTATCTCCAACCCAGAAAGATTTAGATAGTCTTACTGCAACCCTAAACCGGTTTGGCGGACAACTAATGCCATCCGCTATTGCTCAAGAGGAATGGAACAACCGTTTTTATCCCATGCGTTTGAAACGTCTTGGTCCATCAATTGTAGCTTCCGAAGTTTTATTGCCAAAAAATCAAACCTGGCGCTTTTTAAGCGAAACAAAAAATAAGTTTAAAGGCGAATTTGCTTTTGAAGGCACTTTTGCCGCCAAAGACCAAATTACCTTTTTAGGCTTCCTTCTGGCCGATGAACGCAAGCTTAATTTCCCTCTCCTTTATGCTAACTCGTTAGTGGTAAACGATATGGCTTTTAAGATGCAGGGGCGCATATTTGCCCTTGGCATGTATTTTACCGACTATGCGGAAGAGTTTTTAGGTAAAGATTTAGTAACAAAAATTTTAGGCTTTAAACAAAAAACCGACCCAAGCGGAATTTTAAACCCAGGCAAGCTTCTTCCCCCATCTCTGGACAAAAACTCTCCCTTGAAAGCTTTAAACGCCGCTATGAAGAGCGCCAATTTCAGTAAATCTCTTTTAGGCGGTCTCGGTAAACTGTTAGGTGGCAGCAAGGAAGAAAATGACCACGGTAAAGCCATTAAGGGGTTACCGGCAGAAATGGTGGAAGAAAGTTATATTTGCGCCCAGTGCGGTTTTTGCCGAACCAATTGTACCGTCTTTATGCCCGATCCCTGGGAGTCCAATTCCCCAAGAGGTAAATGGTATTTGCTAAACCAGTATGTCAGAGGAGAAATAGAACTAAATGAAGAACTGGTAAGTTCTCTAATACTGTGTACTACCTGCAAAAAGTGCGACGTGGTATGTCAAACCAATTTACCCAACGCCGAACGTTGGATTGGTTTAAGACCGGTGGTTAACGAAAAAGGGTATGTAAATACCGGATTGGATTTAGTTAAAGATAATGTAATTAATACTGGAAACTTCTGGGGAGTACCAAAAGAGGCTAAAAACTGGATGCTTCCGGATATTGAATATGTGGAGGAGGGCGAAATTGCCTACTGGCCGGGCTGCTGGGCAAGTATCATAATGAAAAATATGCCGCAAAACATTGCCCGGATAATGAACAAAGCGGGAGTACCCTTTGTGTATCTGGGAGAAGCGGAAGGTTGCTGCGGTTTGTATCACGTTCTCGGCGGTTATCAAGAACAGTTTGCCGAAAAAGTCCGGGAAAACTACAAAAACTTTAAAGCTCGGGGCATTAAAAAGTTAATTCTCTCCTGTCCTGGTTGTTTTGCTACCTTTAACGAAAACTACCCGGAAATGGCCCACCATCTGGGGATTAACTGGGATATCGAAACCGAACATGTCACCGTATTTTTAAGCCGTCTCATTGAACAAGGAAAACTAAAATTCACAGAACCCCTTAATGTTAAGGTAACCTACCACGATTCCTGCCATGTCGGACGCTGGTTTAACATTTACGATGAGCCGAGAAAGGTGTTAAAAGCATTGCCAGGAGTAGAATTAGTGGAAATGCAGCATAACCGGGAAAAAGGACTCTGCTGCGGTTTGGTAGCATCGTTTCACTCCATGCCAACCGTTGCTTATTCAGGGCAAAAGCGGATTAATGAGGCGGAAGAAACTCAGGCTGATTATATCGTTACCAACTGTGCCGGCTGTGGTTCGCAAATGAATTATACTGCCAACGCTTTAAACGCTAAAGTTCAGCAAAAAGATATAACCGACCTGGTTTGCATGGCTCTTGGAATAAATGATATTTTTGACCCAACCGAGCCAATTAAAAACTATATGGAAGCTGCTGTTAAACTCTTAGCGCCTTCTTGTGTAATGTTAAAAAAATAGTAGGAGGGGGTAATTACCCCCCCTCCTCTCACCCCACCGTACGTATCCACCGGCCACCGATAGATTCCTTCTCACAGTGGACCCCCTTGCTTTAAGCTAACGACTGCCATTCGGGACTTTCACCTATGAGTCTCTCCCCATGCCGGGCGCACAACCGGTTCTGTCAGGACCAAAAATGGCCACTGACAGAACCATCACTTCAATTGTGCTATTTTATTTGTTTTGAGGAAAATGAAGCATATAGGTGAGAAAAAGACGTTTGCCGCAGTTAGCCGGGGGAGTTTTATTACAGTTAAAACACTGAGTGAATGAGTCATCAGGGCACTCCCCAGGAATTGGTTTACAAGGATTAAAGTTGTGATTAGGAAGTACTTCATAAAGTCTCATCATCTCATGATCCTCATGTTCGAGGAGATGACAGTGCCAAGGATATATTCCAGTAAATGGTCCAAAACGTGCAATGATGCGAGTTACCTCCCCGGGATTAGCCCGAACCGTATCCTTCCAACCCATCTCGTTTGGATCCGGTGGTTGAGGTGGCCCCACTTCAAGGTCAGGACTATTTGGATCTCCAGTAAACTTGGCGCGGTTTAAAATCTGGAATTGAACGAGATGCAAGTGAATCGGATGGGTATCAACTGTAGTATTGAACATCTCCCAAATCTCGATCGTACCATTATAGGTTTGCGTAATTGGTAATTCATCCCAATGCATGTTATTTAGTAAAAGTTTTAGGCGTCCAAATTCATCGGTACTTTCAACCAGAGTCATTTTTCTTATCATTACATCATCGTTAGGATTAAGACGTTCCAAGCAACTCAAAGTTTCTGGTATTTGACTTTTGTCAGGTTCCGAAACGCTTGATTTAACACGGAATTGCATAACATTCATTAAGTCTGGCGTTAGTGGTATACCTCCATCTGGGAAAGGAGTTGGGGCATCATTGGTAAGGATGAAGTTTTGTCCTGCATGAGAGGAAAAATCAATGATTACATCAGCGCGTTCACCTGGTGCAAGAGTAATTTCAGATACAGTAACAGGTTTTTCTAAAAAACCTCCATCTGTACCAATTTGAACGAAACTTAGGTCAGAACTTAACCGCATGCGGTAAAAACGAGCATTGGAACCGTTAAGGATACGGAATCGATATTTTCTTGGTTCGACTTCAAGGTAAGGCCATACTTTTCCGTTGACTAAAATCGTATTGCCGAAAAATTCTGGAACAACTGATGGATTTGGTAAATTTGGATCCACGGGTGGAGGAGGTTGTGGTGCTGGTGGGGGCTCATGGCCTGGCTGTGTTGGATAAAAGAGTTCACCATTAGTATAAAACGAGCGATCTTGAATGACTAATGGAATTTCATATTTTCCACAGGGGAGTTTCAATTTTTGTTCCTCTTCATCTCTAATGAGGTAGAAGCCTGCAAGTCCTGCATAAACGTTTAAGCGAGTGATTCCGAGCGCATGATCATGATACCATAGCGTCGTGGCACGTTGACAGTTTGGATAATAGTAGATTTTATGCACAAATTTTGTGCCAACATTTTCAAAATTTTGGGTAAACCATGCCTCTGGATGTCCATCATCTTCTGGTCGAACACGCCCTCCGTGTAAATGCACAACCGTCCTAACAGAAGGTTGGCATAGTTCTGCACCGTGTACAGTTCTATCTACTGGTAACAGATGCTCAAAAGGCAATTTATTTTCCCATTTGACAAAAATTGGACAATTCCTTTGAACTTCAAAGGTTGGTCCAGGATATATTCCGTTGTAACCCCAAACGGTAGTTGGCGGCAAATCACGATGTAATTTTTGCTTAAATTGCTTCATGGTTACCTTATAGAATGGGATTCCTTTGCATTTAGCTTGTGGTTTGATGACAGGCGGAATTGGTAATGGATCCACAAACTTTTCTAAATACATTTTCTGACCTCCTTTCTAAATAATTTAAAATAGCTCGCTATCCATATTATTCAAGTAATCATTTTTTGGCTACAACGATAGTCCTTTAAAGGAATCCCAATTTAACAAGGCTGAATACTTCCCGATATTTAATGCATCAAAGAGGAAAAATAGCCTACTGCCGAGTTGTTGTATAAAAAAAATAGACGGTTCTGTCAGGACCAAAAATGGCCACTGACAGAACCGCCTCCCTAACTCAGCACCTCTTGTAGGGTACCGCGCCAAAGTTTTAAGCTTTACATTTCGGCGCCAAGGCCGGTGTTGGCTCGAACCGAAAGTTCACTGAATTTTTCTTCCGCTACTTTTTCCTGCATCAGGTAGCTGCCAATGATGGCTCCTAAGAAGCCAACGGGAACGCTGATGATCCCAGGATTTTTTAAGGGAAAAATTGCCGCCTTACCCATTACATCCGGCCCAAGCATCACTAACCCCACCGATGCTATTAACCCAGTCAGGATTCCTAAGACAACTCCTCCGGTATTAAACCGCTTCCAGAACATTGAAAATACAATCACCGGCAAATTAGCGCTCGAAGCCACGGCAAAAGCTAAAGCTACCAGATGAGCAACATTCATTCCTTTGGCGATAATTCCAATTAGGATTGCCAGTATCCCTACCGAAAAGGCAGTAATCCTTGCTACTTTTACCTGTTCAGCCTCGCTAGCTTTTCCTCCTCTTAAGACGTTGGTGTAAAAGTCATGGGCAAAAGCAGAGGAAGCAGAGATAGTAAGGCCTGCTACTACCGCTAAGATGGTAGCAAAGGCAACGGCAGCGATAAAGGCTAAGAAAAATTCTCCCCCAACGGTTCCGGGGCCACCCCCAATATACTGGGCTAGAAGAGGGGCTGCCATATTGCCACCTTTATCAAAGTTTTTCACCACATCTTGACCCACAAAGTAAGCCGCCCCAAAGCCTAAAAAGGTAGTCAATATATAAAACACTCCAATTATTACCATAGCCCAAACTACCGATTTTCTGGCTTCCTTTGCATTGGGTACGGTGTAAAATCTAACCAGAATGTGGGGCAACCCAGCAGTACCAAAGATTAAAGCAATTCCCAGGGATATTTGGTCCAAAGGATTTTTGTACAAGTTTCCGGGCTCTAAAAAACTTTGGCCGTATTTTTGGGAAACGGCTCCCATAAATTTAACCAAGCTAAAATCAAAATGGGCTAACACGGCAATTGACAAGACAATGGTACCGGTCATTAAAAGTATTGCTTTAATAATTTGCACCCAGGTGGTTGCCAGCATCCCGCCAAACACCACGTATAAAATCATTAGTAAACCAACAACAATAATTGCCGTTTCGTATTTCCAACCCAGCAGGAGCTTTATCAAGTTACCCGAACCCACCATCTGGGCAATCATATAAAAAAGGCTGACGGTAATGGTGCTTAATGCCGCTACCGACCGAACGGTTTTGTTATTCATCCGGTAGGCTAAAACATCCGCCATGGTATATTTACCGGAATTCCGTAAAGGTTCCGCTACCACTAGCAAAACAGTAAGATATGCCACCAGCCAACCCACCGAATACATAAAACCATCATAACCATAAAGACAAATTAGTCCAGCAATCCCTAAGAAAGATGCTGCACTCATGTAATCGCCCGCTACTGCAATACCGTTCTGCCAGCCGGTGATGGAACGTCCTGCAGCGTAAAATTCTGTAGTTGTTCTCGTTCGTTTAGCTGCCCAATAAGTTATGGCAAGGGTAATAAGCACAATAATTAAAAATAAAATAAAGGCCAAATTAATTTTCATCCTTTAAGCCCCTCCTTTAATTTCTTTAATAATTTCCTCTGCCAGGGGGTCAAAAACTTTGTTGGCCTTTTGCACATAAACATAAGCTACAATCCAGGCCATGAAAAACTGGGATAGCGCAAAAAGATAAGCAAGATTAATGCTACCAATCACCTGCCGTTTCATAATTTCCGGGAAATACCCTACGGAAATCGGCAGTAAGAAATAATAGATGAGAAAGAAAATAACCCCCTTTACAATAAAACTTTTCTTTTCAGCCAGCAATTTCTGGTACTTAGGATGCTCGTCAATGTGGGAGAGTTTTTCCTTTAATAGTTGCTGCTCTCGTAAATGTTCCATAATACCTCCTCCTTTCCGGGCTTTAGCCCTTGTTTTATTAATAAGATATTATTTTTTAAATTTTCCGACAATTGGTTCTCCTTAAAAGGTTTCATTTTAACGTTAAACTGCAAAAATTTGAGCTTTTAACTTTAAAGCATTTTTCAAAAAAGCAAAACGCAGTTAAAACGCTTTTTTTGGCCGTTTAGGGTATTTTTAGTGACAATTAATTTCCGAACTTTTATATTTAAAGAAAAATCACTTAGAGGGAGGTGCTTTTATTGTCTGGAACCTTATCCCATATTTATCCTTTTTCTTTATTGCCGGAAAATCTACTGGAAGAATTAAGTAACACCCTTACTTGCCGTAACTACCAGCCCGGTGACTATATTTTTCGGGAAAAAGAGCCCGCCAGAAACGGCCTTTTTATAGTTTTTAACGGCATATTAGAAATTGTGGTGACCAGCGAACGCGGTCAAGACCTCGTAATAAGTCTTCGCCGCCCCGGAGAGTTTTTTGGAGAAGCGGTACTATTTAGCGGTGAACCTTACCCTGCAGGTATTCGGGCTGCAACAGAAGCGGTAGTAGGTTTTATACCTAAAAATATCTTTTTAGAGGTTTTAAATAAAAATATAGCCTTTACCGCCGCTTTTAATAAAATTCTTACCGACCGCCTTCGGGATTTATACTTAGAAATTTCCCGGGAAAGTCAAATGGAATCTTATTCCCCATTAAATATTACCAAAAAAGCTTCCCAGCTCATGAATGCAGAAGTCGTTAAAGCAACTCCCGGTGAGTCCCTAAAAACAATAGCCAATTTAATGGCCCAGAATCAGGTAAGCTCGGTAGTTATCGTAGACAACTATAATCGCCCCTTGGGAATTATCACTGAACATGACTTGGTAAGAAAGGTTCTAGCTGAAAGCAAAACCCCCACCGACTCTCTAATAGCTTTAGATATAATGAATAAAAATCCGGTAACCATAAGCCCTGATGCTCATTATTCCCAAATCCTGTTAGAAATGATTAAAAACCAAGTGCGTCACCTTTTGGTAACCGAAAAGGAAACGCTTCTGGGTATCATTACCCTAAAAGACTTATTAAAAAGCCGGGACACAGGTACCATAACTATTGTTAATTCTCTGGAAACAGCCAATAGCCAAAAAGAAATCAAACAGGGGTTAAAAGATGCTGAAGGAGTTTTAACCGCTCTCGTTTCTGAAAAAGCCGGGATTGCCGAAATTTATAAAATTATGACGGAATTTTTTGACCGGGCTTACCGGAAAGCGGTAGAGTTGGCACTTGGTGAAATGGAGAAAGAGTTTGGTCCTCCTCCAGCAGAGTTTTGTTTTATTAATATGGGAAGTGCAGGACGGGAAGAGCAATATTTACGCACAGACCTGGACAATGGTCTTCTTTGGGATAATCCTAGGGAGGAACCAAAAATAGTTCAAGATTATTTTTTAAAGCTTGGCAGGAAGATAAATGACCTTTTGCTAGCTACTGGTTTTAGCCCCTGTAAGGGTGGGGTAATGGCCAG
This sequence comes from Carboxydothermus pertinax, assembly GCF_001950255.1. Classification (NCBI taxonomy): domain Bacteria; kingdom Bacillati; phylum Bacillota; class Clostridia; order Thermoanaerobacterales; family Thermoanaerobacteraceae; genus Carboxydothermus; species Carboxydothermus pertinax. The sequence goes on along the minus strand of NZ_BDJK01000006.1, from coordinate 52,231 downwards.
TAATCCTTCCTGGAATGGTCAAATAGTAAATTGGGAACAAAAACTTCTTAACTGGTTTTTAAATTTAACCGGTGAAAATATTCGCCTTTTTTCAATCTTTCTGGATTTTCGTCCTATCTACGGTAATTTCAATTTAGCCGAGAAATTAAAAGAATTAGTTTTAAATCAGCTTTCCGAGACGCCTGTAGTTTTTTATCATTTAGCACGGGATGAATATTTAAATAAAGTACCCTTAAACGTCTGGCATTCTTTTATAACCCCAAAATCCGGCCCCAAAAAAGATATGCTGGATTTAAAAAGGCAAGGAACAATCCACTTTGTTGATTCAATCCGCCTTTTTGCTTTAAGGGAAAAATACTATTCCTCAAGTTCCACCTTAACTCGTTTAAAATTTTTGGAGACCAGAAATATCTTTTCGCGGTCAGAAAATGAGAATTTTCAGTTTGCTTATGAAACGTTATCATTATTTAGAATTAAAGAAAATTTAAGCAAAATAAAAGTAAATCTGACCCCCACCAATTTAATTAACCCCTACCACCTGCCGCGAAAAGATCAACTTTTACTAAAAGAAGCTTTTATTTACGCCCAGAAACTTCAGCAATTAACCGCTACTGCCTTTCGCGTTACTGCTTTTTAGAGGAGGAAAAAATATGATTAAATCGCTGAAAAAATTTTTTGATATTAATCAAAGCCCCCTTCGCCCAAAAATTGACAGCCTAAATGCCTTTTTGCCTTATGATATTCCCCTTACAAAATTAAACTATACAGTGATTGACCTGGAAACAACAGGTCTTAAACCCTACCAAGGGGATGAAATTCTTTCCATTGGAGCAGTTAAAATTAGCAACCGGAAAATTTTACGACCAGCTTTTCATGCTTATGTTAACCCCCAGCGGGAAATACCTGAAATAGTGCAAAAACTCACCGGAATACGGCAGAAAACGGTGCAAAACGCTCCACCCCTAAAGAAAACTCTAGACTCTTTTTTGATGTTTTCCCAGAACTCGGTTATTGTGGGGCATTCGGTAAATTTTGATCTTGCTTTTTTAAATAAACATTTAAGTATCTGGACAGGAAAAAAATTAAATCCCCGGCTTTTAGATACTGTTGATTTAGGCTTGTACCTTTTCCCCCGGGAACCAAGTTACTCCTTAGAACATTTTGCCCAAAAATTTTCTATAAGTCTCAAAGGAAGGCATACCGCTTTAGGAGATGCTGTAATTTGTGCTAAAGTTTTTCTGAACTTTTTAAAGATACTGGAGAAAAGAAATATAAATACTTGGTGGCATCTTTTTCGAGAAGTTTATAAAGTATTGTGAAATCTTGAATTTTCCCCTTTACTTCTTCTTCTTATTTCACTTTTCGCCACCTCCAACTTCATATTGACAGCGAAATTTTTTTGCAGTATACTTAAAGTAGCCTAATAAAGGGAGGAAGGAGCAATGGTGGCGGAAAAGAGAAGTTTTTCACAATTCGAACAGGCCGAACTGCAACGAAAGTTCGGGTCCAGGGTAAACTTTAATTACAATGAGATTATCTTATATGACCATGACGTTGGTGCTTTACCAAGCCTAATTAAACCACTGGTAGGTAACACCACCCCCGCTGGTATAGTCCAGCCGGAAAACGAGGAAGAATTAATCTGGCTTTTCCAGTGGGCAAGAAATAAGAAAATTCCACTTACTCCAAGGGCTTCCGCCTCATCCGGCTACGGCGGAGTTTTACCAGTATTAGGCGGATTGGTTATTGACTTATCCCGTTTTAACAAAATTATTACCCATGATGAAAAAGCCCAGACGGTAACGGTGCAGGGCGGAGTAGTATGGAAAGATCTAGAATATTATTTAAGTTTTTACGGCCTTGCCCCAAGGTTAGTTCCAACTAGCGCACCGGCTTCAACAGTGGGGGGCTGGGTTGCTCAGGAAGGTTCTGGGATTGGTAGTTATAAGTACGGTTGGTTTAAGGAAAATGTTGTTAGCGTCAGAGTTGTACTGGCCAATGGTGATATTAGGAATTTTTCCGGAAAAGATTTAGATATAATCTTTGGTACTATGGGTACTTTAGGGATAATCACCGAAGTTACCTTAAAAGTTAAACCCTTAAAAGATACGATAGTGGTTGCAGCTAATTTTAAATCAGCAAAGGATTTGCAAAGCTTTATTAATGATTTAGGTAAAAGTGGTCTTGATATCTGGCATGTTGGTTTTATCAATCCAACCGCCGCTGAACTAAAAAATCAGTTACCTCCCAAAGTACACCACGGTCACGAAGAAAAGGGACCTGCTCTTCCCAAAGGCTTCATTACCCTTGTAGCTTTTGAAGATAGCAGCATTGGTCAAAAGGTGGAGAATCTTGCCAGCAAAAATGGCGGCCAAATTCTACCGGCAGAAATTGCCCAGCATGAGTGGGAACAGCGGTACAATCCTATGAAAGTAAAAAGAATCGGTCCCTCTTTAGTTCCCGCAGAAGTAGTAATTCCTAAATCTCAATTAAGTGAAGTTTTTGAAGAATTCGAACGCTTGATCTCGCTGCCTTTAGTAATTGAAGGTACCGTTGTTGCCGATAAAGAAATAGTGCTTTTAGGCTTTATACCTCATGATGAACGAAAGTTTTCCTTTAACTTCGCCTATAGCCTTTCTTTAACCGTTTTAAAAACGGCGAAAAAGTTTGGCGGAAGAAGCTACGCTGCTGGCTTGTATTTAGCCAATGAAGCCCCGTCAGTTTATGGAACAAGATTACAGAAAATTAAAGAGTTAAAGGCCCAAGTAGACCCCGATGGTCTTTTTAACCCGTTAAAACTTGAAGGCAAAGGTATAATTAATACTGTAATGTCCTTGGCTAATACTTTTGAAGGAATTGCCAGGTGGTTTGGTAATAAAGCCAAACCGGATTTTGGTGAAAAATTTGCAGCTAAAAACGGAATACCGGGAAACGTCGCCTGGTATGCGTATGCTTGTGCCCAGTGCGGTTACTGTCGAAATGTCTGTACCCTGTATGACGGTCGGGGCTGGGAGTCGGCAAGCCCCCGGGGTAAGTGGTCGTTCATTCGTAAAGTTATGGAAGGTAAAGCTAAGTTTGACCAAAAAATGGTCGATACTTTCCTCCTCTGTACCACCTGTGAAAAATGTGACTTTATTTGTCAACTGGATTTACCCATTGAACCGTCCTGGGGCGTTTTACGGGGCGACCTTATTATGGAAAAAGGTCATATGACCTTCCCGGCCTTTGAAATGATGGCAGCAAGTTTGCAAAAAGACATCAATATTTGGGCGGGCTTTAGAGAAGACCGGGATAAATGGGTTCCCGAAGATTTAAAAGGCAAAATTAAGGATAAAGCAGAAATCGCTTACTTTGCCGGCTGTACCGCAAGTTATGTGGAAAATGATATCGCCATAGCTTCAGCTCGTCTTTTAGATGCCGCCGGCATTGAATTCACCTATCTTGGTAAAGATGAAGCATGCTGCGGGATACCTATGCTAGTCTCCGGTCGCTGGGATGTCTTCCAGGAAATTGTAAAGCATAACATTACCGAAGCCAAAAAACGGGGCGTTAAAACCGTGGTTACCTCCTGCCCCGCCTGCTGGTTGTCCTGGCATGACCTGTACCCTGAATGGGCAAAAAAGCTTGGTTTAGATTACGACATTGAAGCCAAACATTATTCACAAGTTTTAGAAGAAAAAATTAAATCCGGTGAGCTTAAGTTTACCCATGAGGTTAAAGCCCGGGTTACTTTCCATGATTCCTGTCACATCGGCCGGGCCGGTGGAGTGTATGAACCGCCGCGGGAACTTATAAAAGCTGTACCAGGGGTAGAATTTGTGGAAATGGAACACAACCGGGAAAATGCTCTCTGCTGCGGTAGCGTTTTAACCCGGATTGGGGAATCCCACCCCACTTCTGATAAATTAGGCGGCAAACGGGTAAACGAAGCAGTAGCGGTTAACGCCGATATGCTTTTAGCCCTATGCCCCTGCTGTCAGTTCCAACTACGGGTCGCTGCCAATAAAAATAATATCGATATGCCTGTAGTGGATTTAGCCTCCTTTGCCGCAAAAGGCTTGGGAATTGAGCTTCCCAACCCAACTCCTTATGCTTTAGAACTCTGGGCAGTTTTTGAAAAAATGATTGCTCTAATGACTCCGGAAGGCTTTGCGGGAGTAATGAAAGCTCTCTTCCCGCAAATGTTTAAGGCTATGCCCGGCTATATGATTGGTATGATGAAAGTAATGCGGGCAATCCCCGGTGGACTTTCCCTAATGAAGCCCATGATGCCCAAGATGATGCCCATGTTAATGCCAATGGTTATGCCAAAAGTTATGCCGGATATGCTGCGGGAAGTGGAAAAAAGAATCCCCATGCCCGACTATATGAAGCAGCAGATGCCTAATCTTATGCCCGCGGTAATGGATAGGTTAATGCCTAAGATGTTACCGGATGTAGCAAAACTGGTAACCGATGATATGATTTCCTATATTAAAACAAGCTTATAGAAAATTTTAAAACCCCTGCAGTTTTTCCTGCAGGGGTTGATTTTTATTGCTCTTTAAGAGTTAAAGCATCTTTTGGTTTTAGCTGGGATATCTGTTGATCCTTAGCATTTAATTCCTTTTCTCCAACTTCATCTAAATAACTTAACAGCATTGCCTTAAATTCCCGTTTGAACCTTTCAAATTCTTGAGTTAAACTTTCATATTCATCTTTTATTTTTTCTACTTCCATTTTCGCCTGACTTATCATTTCGTCCCTTTGGTTCTGAGCCATTTTAATTATGACTTCTGCTTCTTTTCTGGCATTTTCAGTTATCTCGCCCGCTGTTTTTTCGGCAACTACTAAGGCTTGATTAATCCGATCTTCCAGTAACTTAAACTGGGCTATTTGCTGGTCTTTAACGTCAATTAGTTCTTTTAAACGCTGGTTCTCAGTAATTAGTTTTTCCATATCCTGGGCTACCATTTCTAAATAATTGTCCACCGCTTCCGGTTCATAGCCCCGAAATACCCGTTTAAATTCCTTTGCCCTTATTTCCAGCGGTAGCTGCATAAGAACCCTCCCCAGCTTATAGATATCGCTTTAAAACTACTTTACTCCGTCCGCTTTTACTAGTGCCCGCAATCTCTAAAACTTCTACTCTTCCCCGCCCTCGTAAAGAAATCACATCTCCGGGCGCTACTTCATAGGAAGGTTTTACCTGAAGTTTCCAGTTAACGCGTACCTTCTGCCCTTCGATTTCTTTTACCATCTGGCTTCGGGAAATTCCAAAGCCACTGGCGCCAACACTGTCAAGCCTTAAGGACTTTACAAAAGCGATTACCTCCCGGGTTTTAGCCTCGGGTAAAAGGAGTTCTTCTCTTACAATTTCACGCACCGTAACACCCACCCGGTGGACTTTATCCACTTCTTGGATAAGATATGGTACTAAATCCCGGTCGAGAATCACTTGACAGCCGTTAGGAATAATAATTAAATCCCCAATTTTTTCCCGTTTTATACCTGTAGCCAGGATTGCCCCTAAAAAATCCCGGTGGGTTACCGTTTGAAACTTAAAATTACCACTTATTTCTAAAAATCCGATGTTTAACTCCACATCTTCGGGAAATATGTAATTCGGGAAAAAAGCAAATCGTACCCGCTCAGCGTTAGGATAACCACCATCTACCTTATAATTTACTTCGGGAAATTTTTGTAGCCTTTCCCGGGTTAAGGCTGCCATTGCTGGATCTAAAAAATCGGTTAGCACTACCCGTCCCTTGTTAGCCTGAGACAGCATATCGTCTATTTCTACTTGAGCAAAATCCATGCCATCACCCCAACATTAATAAAAGCTGTAGCAGTAACATTCTTATAACTTCTAAGACAAAAAAAGCTGCTATTGGTGAAAAATCAATCATACCTACCGGTGGAATAATCCGGCGAAAAAGATTTAAATAGGGGTCGGTTAAAGATGTTATAAAAGATACAATAGGTGAATAAGGATTTACAGGAATCCAGGATAGTAAAATCCTTATAATTATAAGCCAGCTGTAAATATTAAATGCTATATTTATAAAATCTATTAAAAAATTCATGTTTCACCTCAATCTAGGTAAGATTTTTAGCCCGTTCAAAAGCCATTTCCAGGCAATCAGCAAACATTCCCCGAAGTCCTTGTTTTTCTAAGGCATAAAGTCCTGCCGCCGTTGTACCCCCGGGCGTTACCACCGCATCCCGAAGCTCTCCCGGATGAGCTCCACTTTCTTTTAACATCATCGCCGCACCAATAATTGTTTGCACAGAAGCTTTACGAGCTATATCCCGAGGAAGTCCCAGGCGCACTGCCCCATCAATTAACGCTTCAGCCACAAGATAAATATAAGCCGGACCACTTCCGGACAAGGCAGTAATTTGGTCAAAATATTTTTCGTCGAGAAAAACTACTTCCCCTAAAGGTGTAAATATTTCAGCTAATAATTTATCAGCTTTTGACGGGGTAATTGCTGTAAATCCCTGGCTAATTAAAGCTGGAGTATTAGGCATTACCCGCACCACTTCACAATCCTGGGGAACTAATTTGGAAATTTTTTCTAGAGTAATTCCTGCCGCAACCGAAACCAGAATTTTCTCCGATAAGTAAGTGGAAAACTCTTCTAGAAGTTTTTCAACTAAAAAAGGTTTTACCGCTAATATTATTACTTCAGCTTTCTCGATTAGTTCTTTATTAGAAACAATTTCTGCTTTATCACTAAAAGGTTTTAGTTGCTCACTTTTTTCATCGGCTAAATAAAGTTTACTAAACGCCGGTGGCTCTTTTTTTATAAGTCCTTTTGCTATGGCACCACCCATTTGACCTACTCCGATAATACCAACAGTTGGTTTCATTGCTTCTCCCCCATTTATTTAAATAGACCCATAAAGTTTTTGTCCCGAAATTCTTTTAGTTCCCCTTCTATTAAAACGTTTTGTGGGGCAAACAAATAAATTTGGGGATTTATTTTGTGTAAATGTCCACCCAAAGCATAAGTTGTTCCCATTAAAAAATCAATAACCCTGCGGCCTAACTCCCCATCAATTCGCTCTAAATTCACCACCACCGGATTTCCTGACTTTAAACTGTCTGCTATAGCCTGTACCTCATCAAAAGTCCTCGGTTCAAAAACCATCATCTTTAACGTGCTTTTACCCGGTAGGGGAACTAAATTGGGCCGATTTTTTACTTTTTTTGCCGGTTCTTCCTCGTAAAACTCTTCCCCTTCTTCTTCATTTAAACCAATAAAATTTAACACTTTATCCAAAAGCCCACCAGACATCAGTTAACCCTCCCCTTTAATAATTTCGCTCCCCGAAAAGTAAAGTTCCCAAACGAATAATATTTGCCCCTTCCTCTACTGCTACTTTATAATCATTAGACATACCCATAGACAGGTACTGTAGTTTCTCGTTAGCTGGGTCTAAAGCCTTTAGTTTTAAAAAAAGCTCTCGCATCCCTCGAAAAACAGGACGAACTTCTTCGGGATTGTCCACGTAAGGCGCTACCGTCATTAGACCAGATACCTCAAGGTTTTTAAAGTTTTCCCGAGCTTCCAAATAAAAATCCACTACTTCTTCGGGCATTAAACCAAATTTAGACTCTTCTTTTGCCATATTAACTTCTAAAAGAACCGGAACGACAATCCCCAAACGATAAGCCCGTTTATTTATTTCCTCCGCCAAGTTATATCGGTCTAACGAATGAATTAGGGAAACCTTCCCCAGAATCTTATTAATTTTATTGGTCTGTAAGTGACCAATAAAATGCCACTCTAAATTAGGAAGCTTTTCATATTTTTCTAAAAACTCTTGAACCTTGTTCTCACCAAAAGCCTCCACTCCCGCTTGACTTGCTTCCTTAATCCTTTCTACATCGACAGTTTTTGTAACCCCTAGAATTTTTACTCTGTTACCAGGTTTCATTGCGGTAATCCTGGCAATTTCCTGTTTTATTTCCTGAAGCTTTTGGGAAATATCCATGGCTTTTCCTCCACCCTTTTTATGTGTTAATATAAATCTTGTCCCCCGGTCGGACAAGAAAAGGACGGATAAGATATTTCTTTCCTAATAATTCGTCCTTACTTTCCTTTTCTCCTTCTACCAAAACATTATTTTCAAAGTTCTTGATAATTTTTACCGGAGTAAGCACTACTTCTTCATTTTTTAAGGTATAAAGATAAGTTTTATTGGCAATCGACCTTAAAGCCGATTTGGGAACCAAAAAACCACCCTTTTCAGAGGTATTCACAAATACCTTTACTTTTCTTAATTTCAACAGTTCATCGGGATAAAAGGGAAGGGAAAACAAAGCATTCCCCGAAGAAAACCTTAAAAACTCCGCTTTTACCTCAAGATCATCATTAATTTTAATTTGATAATCCTGGCCTTCCCTAAATAACCCTTTTTTTTCTACCCCCGGTAGAGCTAAAATCACAGTATCTAAGTTATCAATAATCTTCCCCACCGGTTGCCCTTCTACCACCTCATTTCCCAGAACCGTAGGTTTATAAAGCTGGAAAATTTTTTCTGGGTTAATATTTTCCAGATTATCAGGACCTATAAATTCCAACCCATCAGTTACGGGTACAAATATACCATTCATTGGGGCTTTCATTTTAGTTAAAGCGTGATTGGAAGTATCCTCTATCTCCAGTACAATATCCCCTTTTCGAACTTTACTCCAGGTTTTTTTAGTCTTAATTATCCCCGAAGCCTGGGCATAAACCAGCACTTCTTTTTTAAAAAGATAGCCTTCTCCCTTTATCCCTTCTTCTATTACCTGCCATTCAAGATAACCAACTGGGTTTAAGTACTGTACCAAAAGGTTTTTCCCAAAGTTTAAAAAAATAAAAAAGATAAGAACCCCAAGCAAGCTGTAAAAAAAGACAGCTTTATAGGATTTCTTTTTCCTCTTAAATGCTACCACTTTTCTCGTTGGCATTTTTTCCCCCGTTTACAGGTTTAAATCATAGCGTTCACCGGTAACTAAGTAAATTACCGCTTCGCCAATATTGGTGGCATAATCCGCAATCCTTTCCAAAAAACGAGCTACAAATAAAAGCGATGTAGCCTGAGCGATAGTTTTTGGGTCCTCCATCATGTAGGTTAATAACTCCCTAAACACCTGCGAGTAAAGGTGATCTACCTCATCATCTAAAGAACACATATATTTGGCTTTCTCCACATCAGAACGGACATAGGCATCTAAACCGTCTTTAACCATTTGTTGGGATATTTTCGCCATTCGCGGAATATCAACCAAAGGCTTTATTAATGGTTGCCCAGCTAACCTTTTAGTAACCCGGGCAATATCCACCGCATGGTCTCCCATCCGTTCTAGATTGGTTATAATTTTAATCCCGGTAATAATTCGCCGTAAATCCCGGGCAATTGGCTGCTGGGTGGCAATTAGTGTAACCAGGCGGTCTTCAATTTCTGTTTCTAACTGATTAATTTCTTGATCTCCGATAATAATCTTTTGGGCTAAATTAACATCCTGTTTAGCTAAAGAATCCACCGCATCATAAATCGCTCGCTCTACCATACTTCCCATCCGTAAAATTTCTTGTTCTAACTCGTTTAGCGCTTTATCAAAATTTTGACGAACTGTCATCGCTAATCCTCCTTTTGCTGGGTTATCGGTAAACTAAAACCAAAGGTGCTCCCCTCTCCCACTTTGCTCTCCACCCAAACCTTTCCGTTATGAAGGTCAATGATATGCTTGACAATGGCCAGGCCCAATCCCGTGCCCCCCAGTTCCCGGGAACGGGCTTTATCAACCCGATAAAATCGTTCAAAGATGCGCTTTTGGCTCTCTTCAGGAATCCCAATTCCTGTATCCTTAACCGCAATTTCTACAAAGGGTTCCTTTACTTTAGCCAAAAGCTCAATTTTCCCCCCGGTAGGAGTATACTTTATGGCATTATCTAAAAGATTAATTAAAACCTGACTTATCATATCTCCATCGGCTAAAACCGGAGGTAAATCATCGGGAACAGTGGAAACAAAACTAAGTCCCTTTTCTTCTAAGCGACTTTTAAATAAAAGTTTCATTTTCTGCACCAAATCATTAATATTTAATGGTTTTGGAGCAAAATCAACTTTTTTGGCTTCTATTTTGGATAAGCTTAATAAATCATCAATTAAGCGGGTCAGTCTTTCGGTTTCACTGTTCATTATTTGTAAAAAATGCTTGGCAATAGTTTTATCTTCTAAAGCTCCATCTAAAAGAGTCTCCAAAAAACCTTTTATAGAAGTTAAAGGGGTTCTAAGTTCATGAGAAACATTAGCGATAAACTCACTGCGCATCTTCTCCAGTTTCCGCTCTTCTGTTATGTCATCAAAGACCACTACCAGACCAACCTTTTGGTCTTGCTCATCTTTTAAAGGAGTTGCATGGATTAAAATGGTTTTGGAGTTGGGCAATAGAAATTCAATCTCCCGGGACATCTCTTTTAAATTAGCAAGGGATTCGGCTAAAAATTTTTCTAGTTCATAATTGCGGATTACTTCTAATAATGGTTTAGGTTCACCGGTAAAGTTTAACTTGCCAAAGAGTTTCTCTAAACCTTTATTAACGAGAATTACCCTGCCTTCCCGATCTAAAACCATTACTCCAGCATTTATCCCCGCTAAAATAGCCCGAAGCCTATTTTCCTCTTCTTTTACTGTTTTTTTACAGTTCTCCAGTTGTTCTAATAAATAATTTAAATTGTCGACGATTTTGCCAATTTCATGGTCATTGTAATAGCTGATTTTCGAATACTTTCCTTCCCGCCAAGAGGCTGTAAATTTATTTAATAGCTCAAGTTTTTTGTTAATCTTATTAATAAAAGCACTAAAGATAGCATAACCAATAGCTAAGACCAGTAGCCCATCCAGTAAAGTTATTACTCCTTCTTTTGTAAGGAAAAATACCACCCAATTAAAGAAAAAAAGTAATAATAGCCCTAGCTTCATCCTCATTTCTTTTCCTCACCAAAGCGATAGCCAACTCCCCGGACCGTTTCAATATATACCGGTTCTGCGGGGTTGTCTTCGATCTTCTGCCGGATATGCCGGATATGGACATCTACTGTACGGGTATCCCCTAAAAACTCGTATCCCCAGATTTTTTCTAGAAGATACTCCCGGGTAAATACTTTGCCAGGGTTACTGGCTAAGAGCTTTAAAAGTTCAAATTCTTTGGGAGTAAAATCCATTTTTTGTCCTTTAACATAGACAGCAAATTTTTCCTGATCAATGACAATATCCTTTATTTTAATAACACCTTCTTTTTTGCCTTCCCGTCCTTCCAATCTTCGAAGTCTTGCTTTTACCCTGGCCACCAGCTCCCGGGGGGAAAAGGGTTTAACCATATAATCGTCGGCACCAAGTTCTAGGCCTAAAATTTTATCTACTTCCTCCCCCCGAGCACTTAGCATAATTATAGGTATCTCAGCAGTTTTTTCGTTATTCCGGATATTTTTACACACTTCAAGCCCACTCATTCCCGGAAGCATAATATCGAGAATAATTAAATCCGGTAACTCCTTTTTGATAATTTCTAGGGCCCGTATACCATCGTAGGCTTCTAAAACTTTATAACCTTCCCGCTCCAAATTAAATTTTATTAATTCCACAATAGGTGTTTCATCATCCACTACTAAAATTTTCATCTAATACCTCCTTTTTTATGATCCCAGCAGCCATCCGGCCAGTTACCCCAAAATCCCGGCGATAAGAAAAAAAGAGGTCTTTATTGCAGGAAGTACAAAGGTTAATAAGCTCAATGTTTTGCGGCCGAATTCCAGTTTTAATTAATATTTCGGAATTTATCTCCCAAAGATTTAAAAAGTTTTTTCCATCCTTCCTGATCACCCCGTTTTTAAATCCCCGGTTAGAAAAGCTTTGGGCTACATCATCGCCAACTTCGTAACAGCAAGGGCCAATAGCCGGACCAATACCGCAAAGAATATTTTCTAGCTTTGCCCCCAATGCAACAAAATTTGTAACCATCTTACCCCCAATTTCCTGAAGAGTACCCCGCCAGCCGGCATGGGCTACCCCAATAATAAAGGGGGTTGGTGACAAAAAATATAATGGCACACAGTCAGCATAAAAAGTCAACAGGCCAAGGTTTTTCTCCCGGGTAATTAAACCATCGGTCTTTTTAAGAGCAGAAGACAAATCTTTCATGCCCCGGCCTCCATCGGAATAATCCACCAAGGCAATATTGTTCCCATGCACTTGTTCGGCCACTATAAAACTATTAATTTCTAAATCCCAAATACTTGTTAAAAGTTCCCGGTTTTTAATTACAAGATCACGGCTATCTCCTACATGCAGAGCCAAGTTTAAGCTGGTATAAGGGCCGGTACTAAAGCCACCTATTCTAGTAGTAAAAAAGGCATCTACACCAAAATCCCGAAACTTCTTAAAGAAAAAAAGCTGTATTCTCTTTTTTTCCTCTAGAATATACTCCATTAATTTTCTAACTCCCCAATTAATTTTTCCAGTAAAGCTTTAGCATTTGCACTTAGTTTTTTGGTTTTTAATAAATTAATTCCTTTATCTATTAACATTTTCTCCGGATCTCCAGTTAAATCTCTAAACAAAGGAATTGTTTCCTGGTAGTGGGGAAGATAGCATGGTACTTGATATTTTTCTTCAATTAACTTTTTTAAAACCAGCCTTGACTCTTCTTCACCATGCACTAGATAAATTAATGAGGGTTTTTGTCTAAACTTTCCAACAAACTCTAAAAGTTCTTCTTGATCAGCGTGGGCTGATAAACCATCATAATGGTATATTTCCGCTTTTACCGCTATCTCTTCACCCATAATTTTAACCTGTTTTACCCCATCTAACAACTTCCGGCCCAAAGTATCTTGCGCCTGATATCCTACCAGTAAAACTGCCGATTCTTTCCGCCATAAATTATGTTTTAAATGGTGGCGAACTCTTCCAGCATCCGCCATACCCGAAGCCGAAATAATCACCGCCCGATTTATATTATTTAGTTTTACCGAATCTTCCTGAGTTATAGAAAAATACAGCCGGGGAAAAGTTAGGGGGTCATCTCCATGGCGAAGTTTTTCCTGATATTCTCCATTAAAAAGCATTGGATATTTTTTAAAAAGTTTAGTTATTTCCACCGCTAAGGGGCTATCAATATAAACGTCTACTGGCGGTATTTCTTTATTTTCCACCAGGTCGTTTAAAATATAAATAATATCCTGAGTGCGTTCCATAGCAAAGGCCGGGATAACCAAATTACCATTTCTCCTGTAAACTTTCTCAATTATGACTTTTAAAAGACCCCTTAAATCCCCTTCCTCTGGGCGCACCCGGTTTCCATAAGTACTTTCCAGCAAAAGAAGATCCGCGTGGGAAATAGTTTCCGGTTCCTTCATAAAAGGTCTACCATTGCGGCCTAAATCCCCTGAAAAAACTACTTCCCGCGTAATTCCCGCATCGTTAAAAGTTAGTTTAATCATTGCCGAACCCAGGATATGGCCTGCATCAAAAAAAGTCACTTCTAAACCTGGAAGGGGTGAAAAGGGTTTTTCAATTTCAACCTTTTTAAAGTAAGGTAATGCCAAAAACGCGTCCTGGGCGGTATATATTGGCTCAATCTCCGGCTTTCCTGCCCGTCTTAGCTTTCTATTTTTTCTTTCCACTTCAATTTCCTGAACGTGGCCACTATCGGGTAGCATTACTGCTGCCAGCTCTACAGTTGGTTCAGTAGCGTAAATAGACCCCTTAAAGCCTTGTTTTACAAGTTTTGGAATTAGCCCTGCATGGTCAATATGAGCATGGGTAAGCAAAAGAAATTCTATTTCCGACGGGTTAAAAGGAAAGTCGCCATAATTTCTTTCTTTTATCGCTTTAGAACCCTGAAAAAGTCCACAATCCACCAAAAACTTTCGCCCTTCAAAGGAAAGAAGATAACAAGAACCGGTAACGGTATCAGCAGCACCATAAAAGGTAATCTCCATAATTATATCCCCCAACCTTCTTTTTTTTCTATCTTACTCCCTAATTTTGGGTGTGTAAAGAAAAAAAGGAGTAAATCGCAAAGAATTTACTCCCACTGGCACTCAACTATTTGTTTTTGGCTAAAGGTTTTCTTTAAATCAATAAACCGCTGGTTAGAAGAACCCCTGAAAGGAAGTTTAAGGTTTTTTAAGTCTTGAAGAAACCTTCCATCAACTAAATAATCAGCTGTTTGCAAAATTTCTAAAACCTCCGGCTTTTTTTCGCTAATTTTCATTAACTCTTCAAAGGTATAACCAGTATAAATTACCGTATTTCTCCCAAGATCAGCCACTTTAAGTACAAGTTCCAGTAAATTCTTTTCCTGTAAAAATGGCTCTCCTCCGGAAACGGTTAAGCCGGCAAGCAGAGGGTTATTGGCAATAAGTTCTAAAATCTTCTCACTATCGATTTCATAACCGCCTGAAACATCCCAGGTTTCCGGATTATGACACCCTTCACACCGGTGGGGACATCCCTGAGTATAAACAACCAAGCGTATCCCCGGACCATCGGTTACACTTTCCCGGGTAATACCAGCTATCCTTAGTTTAGCCATTAGCCCACCCCGTGAGGTCTGCGGTCATAAAGCTCGGCAAGTTTGGCGTCGTTAAAGCGATCAACGGTGCTTAAATAACCGGTAATTCTCCTCACCCGCCGAATTTGTTCCCCACCGCAAGCTGGACAAGTTTCAGCAATTACCCCAAGGAATCCACAGCTTTCGCAAAAATCAAGAGGATAATTAATACCGGCATAACCCATATCGTTCTTCGCCATATGTTTTATTACAGCTTCCAAGGCTTCCAGGTTATTAAGTGGAGGAGCCGAAAATTCCACATAACTTATATGGCCGCCGTTACAATATTTATGGTAGGGCCCTTCAATTTCAATTTTCCGAAAGCTTTCTATGGGATAAGATACGGGTACGTGAAAAGAGTTGGTATAGTAAACTTTATCGGTAACCCCAGGAATATTCCCAAATTCTTTTCGGTCCAAAGCAGTAAATCGTCCTGCTAATCCTTCCGCCGGGGTAGCCAATAAAGCAAAATTAAGGTCTGTTTCCTCGGAAAACTCATCAACTTTTTCGCGCATGGTTTTTACTATTTTAAGACCAAGTTCCTGGGCTTGGGGACTTTCCCCGTGGTGTTTTCCTGTAAGTAAAATCAAAGTTTCGGCAAGGCCAATAAAGCCAATGGAAAACGTCCCCTGCACTAAAGCCGGCAAAATTGAATCTTCAGGACCTAAATTTTCCGAGCCTAAATAAATTTTTTGTCCCATTATAAACGGTAAGTCTTTTACTTTTAAACCTTTAAGGACTTCAAGTCGGTGGAGAAGCTGCCGTTTCCCCATCTCCATTAACCAGAAAAGTTCCTGCCAAAAAGCTTCTAGGTTGCCTTTAGCTTTAAAAGCAAGCCGCGGAAGGTTTAAAGTTACCGCTGCAATATTTCCGCGCCGTTCGGTGACCTCGGGGCCACGCCGGTTAGCCATTACTCTGGTACGACAGCCCATGTAGCTTACCTGATCTCCATACTGCTGATTAAAACTACTATCCATAAAACTAAATGTAGGATTAAGCCTTTTGGCCGCCACCCGTAAGGCCAGCTGGAAAAGGTCGTAATTTGGATCCCCTGGCTCAAAGTTTATGCCTTTCTTTAAGCGAAAAATTATGTTGGGAAAAATCGGGTTTTCCCCCCGGCCAAGGCCTCTCTCAAAGGCCAGTAAAAAGTTCCTGGTTACTTTTCTTCCGGCCTCACTGGTATCAGTCCCAAGGTTTATACTGCTAAACACCACCTGATTGCCAGCGCGGCTGTGCATACTGTTTAAGTTATATATAAATGCCTCCATTGCTTGATAAATTTCATCTTCTGGAGCATCGCCCATAAAAGCCGCCATATCCCTATCAAAAAAAGGAAAGCTTTGCCCTCCATACATATCATTTTGGGCACTTTGCAACACAATAGCCGCTAAAGCCGCCGCACTTCCGGGGCGCTTGGGGGGGCGGATATAACCATGCCCGTTGTTAAAGCCTTTTTCTAAAATTTCTTTTAACGGGTGCTGCAGGCAGTTAATAGTTTTAGCATAGTAATCTAAGTCATGGATATGGTAATCCCCCCGCTTATGTAAAACTGCCAGTTCTTCGGGAATTAAACGGGAGAGGTAATACTGTTTGGAAGCTGCGCTGGCAATTTGGTACATTTTAGCCGCAGGAGAATGGCCAATATTGGCGTTTTCCCGGCTGGTTTCGACCAAAATATCTGCTACCGTATCCATTAGCTCCGACTTTCCTTCCCGAATGGCCGTTCTTTTCGCCCGGTATAAAATATAAGCTTTGGCGGTTTTCGCATGACCGTTTTCAATTAAAATTTTTTCTACCGCATCCTGGACATCTTCCACGTTAAAAAGATTGCCGTTAAATTTACCTTTTAAATAACCTAGTACCTGCAAAGTCAGTTTTAACGCCGTCTCCCGGTCCTCTCCGCCCACCGCTTGGGCAGCTTTAAAGATCGCCTCGGTGATTTTATTACTATCAAAAGGTACTATTCGACCATCTCGTTTGACAATTTCAGTAAACATCATTTATCCTCTCCCCCGTTTAATAATTTTTTCAGCTCTTCTAAAAAAGAATTTACATCTTTAAACTGCCGGTAGACCGAAGCAAAGCGAACATAAGCTACCTCATCAAGTTTCTTTAAACGATTCATGACCATCTCGCCAATTTCCAGGCTTGTGACTTCTTGTTCCATCCGGTTTTTTAATTCCCTTTCAATCTCTTCTGCAATTTCCAGAAGCCTGTCCTCGGCAATAGGTCTTTTTTCACAGGCTTTTAACATTCCGGTATAAATTTTGTGCTTATCAAAAAGCTGTTTGGTCCCATCTTTTTTTACCACAATTAACGGCCGGTCATCCAGCCGTTCATAGGTGGTAAATCTTTTACTGCAGTTTTCACACTCCCGGCGCCTTTTAATAGCAAAGCCGTCCTCCGCCGCCCGGGTATCAACTACCCGGGTATTTTCACTACCGCAAAAAGGGCATCGCAACTTCCTTCACCACCCTATATTTTGTGTGCAAATTAATTATATGCTACTATATATTGTGTAGTCAAGGCTTAGAGAGCTAAATTGAATAAAAAAACTCAGCCCAACTACGGGCTGAGTTTTTATCGAGGTGGTATTTCAACAAAATTTGGAAGATCAACTAATATCACATCTATTCCAATTTTTTTTATAGCTGACCAGGGAATAAACACATCATCGTTTCGCGACCAAAAATTCCAACTTTTCGTAACAACAGGCAACACTAAGCCGTTAATTCTTCCCATTTCTAAATCAAGGTCAACATCTTTTATAAATCCTAGCCGTCGGCCATCGACAATATTTACCACTTCCCGGTATTTTAACTCTGAAAGCTTTAACATAAGAACACCTCCGGCTTGGTAAATTATATGCCAGGGGTGTTCTTAACTTAACCTTTTTTTACGGTTTTTTTGAATTTTTTCCAAAGCAAGGATTTTAAATAATAAGTTTTAACATGGGAAGGCTCCATTCGGCCCCAATCGGCGAAACAAAGTCTGGGATAAAGGATACACCACCAGTTATGTCCCCGGGCCTTTCCAATCTCTATCCTTAACGCATCGTAATAGCCTGCGGGTACAAGATACTCCCCATAGGAACGGTCAGGAAAATAAAACTTTCCAATTTTAACCGTTATTGGAATTTCTTTATGCTGGCTTTTTAAATAGTTCCGGGCGATAACTTTAAGTGCTAAAGATTCTTTTTTAAGGATTTTTAGCGTTTCTTCCCGGCTTTTTGCCATTTTAAGTTTAGGATAAAGATAGGTCAAAATTTCATCTCTTAACTTTAACTTTAACTCCTGATCCGAAGGGCTGTCGCTTGCGGCAATAACATGGAATCGCACAATGTCAGTATCCAGAACTTTCGGTACAAACTGCCCCTGGACCTTATGAAAAAAGGAGCCAAAAACAACATAGGCTCCTAAAAGCAATACGGCTAATGACAAAACCTTTTTCAGAACTACTCCTCCCTCAGACATACTTCCTTAAATGATTTAAAGCTGCTTTTTCCAGCCTTGAAACCTGGGCCTGGGAAATACCGATTTCTTCGGCCACCTCCATCTGGGTTTTACCTTCAAAAAACCTGAGCTTTAAAATGAGCTTTTCCCTCGCATTTAAACGCTCTAAAGCATCCTTTAAGGCAATTTCTTCAAGCCAGTTGTTATCGTTGTTTTTTTCGTCCTTAATTTGATCCATGACAAAAATTGGATCGCCACCATCCTGGTAAATTGGATCAAAAAGCGATACCGGGTCTTGAATAGCATCTAAAGCAAACACTACTTCTTCCCGGGGAATTTTTAATTCTTCGGCAATTTCATTTACCGTAGGCTCCCTGGAGAAACGACCAACTAGGTTATCCCGCACCTGCAGTGCCTTATAGGCTACGTCCCTTAAAGAACGGCTAACTCTAATGGGATTATTATCCCGTAAGTAGCGTCTAATTTCTCCAATAATCATGGGAACAGCATACGTCGAAAATTTAACGTTTTGCGCTAAATCAAAGTTGTCAATAGCTTTTATTAATCCGATACATCCCACCTGAAAAAGGTCATCTACATATTCTCCCCGATTGGTAAATTTTTGAATGACACTTAATACCAGTCTTAAATTTCCTGAAATTAGTTTTTGTCTAGCCTCCTGATCCCCTTCCTTAATTTTAAGAAAGAGCTTTTTCATTTCCTGGTTGGTAAGTACAGGTAGTTTTGATGTGTTAACACCGCAAATCTCTACTTTATTTGATTGCACCGCGGTCACCCCAATTGCCGGAGTTTTGACCTTCCGTTATGATTATTGCCCCTGGATTTTTAATTTATACTTGGTAAAAAATATAAAAACCCAGACTACCACGTCTGGGATTTTATTCCATACGAATTATTTCTTTTTTAAGCCGTTTTAAGATTTTTTTCTCTAACCTTGAAATATACGACTGGGAAATACCTAAAAGGTCCGCTACCTCCTTTTGAGTTTTTTCCTGACCATCGTTAAGGCCAAATCTTAACTCCATGATCTTTCGCTCCCGCGGGTTTAATTTCGAAAGAGCTACTTTTAATAGTTTTTTTTCTACTTCATCTTCCATTACTTTATAAATCATATCCCCTTCAGTTCCTAAAACATCGGACAGCAAAAGCTCATTTCCGTCCCAGTCTATATTTAAAGGTTCATCAAATGACACTTCCAGCCGGATTTTATTATTCCGGCGTAGATACATCAAAATTTCATTTTCAATACACCGCGAAGCATACGTAGCTAGTTTTATCTTCTTTTCCGGGTTAAAAGTGTTGACCGCTTTTATTAAACCTATGGTTCCTATTGAGACCAAATCTTCTATATTTACCCCGGTATTTTCAAATTTCCGGGCTATGTAAACAACCAGGCGCAAATTTCGTTCGATTAAGATAGTTCTGGCCTCGGCATCTCCTTGTACCAAAAGTTCTAGCAGGGTATTCTCCTCATCGGAACTCAAAGGAGGAGGTAAAAGATCATGACTGCCAATATAGTAAATCTCCCTTGACCGGTTAAAAATCCTATTCCATAACTTTTTAAGCCATAAAAATATTTTATTAATAAACATGCCTCCTCCTCCCTTTTAAGCCGATTTTAAAAGCTCTTCCGAAAGAAGGGCCATGTAGTCAGAATTTAACGATTGAAAGGTTACTGCCACCACCGCTTTTTTTACCAGCCAAACTTCCCTCTCCTGCCAGATTTTAAGCCAATCGGGAATAAAGCCCCACAAATAACCCCGCTCCTTCCCCACTGCCCTAAAGGGTATTTTTCTAGCCCTGTTGCTGGCAAAAAAATCTTGCGGTAAGATTTTCTTAACCGCCCGGTACTCTACAATAATAACTGGCCATCCCGATAGGGGGTCATAAAGCTGATTTCCGGTATCAAGATAGCTTTTTAAAGTCACCTTTTTCCCCGCATAAGAAATTTCCAGGAAAAAGCCATATTTTTTTAATCTCCTAATTTTTTGATACTGTCTTTTAACGTAAGTTCCCAAGAAACTAAAAATTAATCCTAAAAGTAGCAAGATTACCGGATGGTATCCCCGGGAAATTAATGCTTGATAGATACCATCTAGCATAAAATAACAAGACAGGATTAACAGGGATAGTTTTAACGTTATTGCAATAGATTGGGTAAAAAGATAAATAAGGGCAAAGTAAAGGAAGATTGCGAGGATTTTCACCCAGAAATAAGGCCACACTAAATATATCCAAGCCATGATAGCTCCAAGGGTTGAAAACAATAGATGTTTTAACAGATTTACTTTTAAATCTAAAGTTTTCGCAGCAAAAGTTAAGGTAGTAAAGCTTAAAAGGAAGTTTCCAAGGATAACATATTCTAAAGTATAAACAGGCATCCCAAGGCCTCCAGAATTACGCAGTTAAAAAAGAAAAGGCACTCTACCACCATTATATGAGGTAGAGTGCCTTTTTCATGTCAAAATAGCAAATTTTGTTTTTATCTTTCAACGACAATTTTTCCTTTGTTACCAGTTATTATGCCAATCTCAACGCCCAAAACACCTTTTTGTTGAAGTTTTTCCAAAAGCTTTCCTTTTTTATCCTGAGAAACAGCTACTAAAAGACCTCCAGAGGTTTGGGGATCCGCTAAGAAAAGTTTTTCTTCTTCGGCAAAATCCCCGTTAAAAATTAAATGGGGTTCTAAATAGTTTAAATTGTTTTTTGCCCCTCCAGGAAATACCCGCATCCCGGCAAACTCCCAGGCTCCATCCACAACCGGAATTCTAGTAAGGTTAAGCTTGGCCCCATACTCTTCCTGAAGCATTTCCTTGAGGTGACCCAAAAGGCCAAAGCCTGTAATATCAGTAGCAGCCGAAACACCAACTTCCAGCATCGCCTCGGACGCTTTATCATTTAGAGTTACCATTACCTCGATAGCTTTTCTCGCTATATCGTCCGGTACTATCCCCCGTTTCATTCCGGTGGTAAGCACTCCAATCCCTAAAGGCTTGGTTAAGATTAAAGAATCTCCAATCTTCGGGGGGTGATTTTTTACGATTTTATCCGGATGCACCAGACCGCAAACTACCATACCGTATTTGGGTTCAGCATCATCCACAGTATGACCACCTAAAACCGGTATACCAGCTTCCCGGGCTTTTTCCGCTCCGCCTTTTAAAATTGTAGCTAAAATCTCAGAAGGTAGCTTTTTGGGAAAACCCACCACATTTAAGGCAAAGAGCGGTTTAGCCCCCATAGCATAAATATCGCTTAAGGAGTTTGCTGCAGCAATCACTCCAAAGTAATACGGATCATCGACCACCGGTGTAAAATAGTCCACCGTAAGAACAATTGCCTGCTCGTCGGATATCCGGTAAACCGCCGCATCATCGGCAGTATTGGTACCAACTAAAGCATTGGGGTCGTTTATTTCCGGTAAAAAGCGCAAAACTTGCGCTAGAGTCTCAGGACTCATTTTTGCCGCTCACCCGGCGCAGCTTACCAATTGGGTTAATTTTATGGTATCCATTGTTTCACCTCCAGCTGTAGTATATTCCAGTATTTTATTCTTTATATACTGTTATTTTATCCATTTGTCTTAATGCTGGTCAAGAATTAAACATTATTATTTCCCATTAAAAACTGCAACGCCGGTGAGGCTTTAAAAATTTTTTCCCCAACTTTAATTATCTTAAAATCTGAGGAGTAATTGATTTGCACCTCCTTAGCTTTTTCTTTAGGGCTTTTCGTTTTTATTTTTAAGGTATAGTTATAATTTTCCAGAAAATTATGGGTAATAGGAGTAGCTTCCCTGATACCTTTGGCTAATATTTTTATCTCCTTGTCATTTTTTCCCTGCACAAACTTTACTTGATGCTTAAACTTATCGGTTATTATCACTTCCATAATTTCAGCAGGAAAAAGGTTTAGGTCTTGTACCAGTTTTTCCGCATCAGTTAAATTTTCCCCGGGATCCTGATCCCGGTATTTAGCCAAAGGATCATCGGAAAACGTTATTGCCTTAACTCTATACCCCAAGCCTTTTTTTTCAAGTACCAACCGTTCTTCATAATCTCTTACTCCAGCCACATCTTTCCTGGTAATCTTTACTACTACTTCTGGATAGTTAAAGCCTTTCTCCAAAAAGGTTACCCCAACTATTTTAAAAGTAAGATAACGGCTGTCATCCCAGCTTAAAGCTTCCCCAAACTTTTGGTCAATTTTAGATCTTTCCCTGCTGCTGTTTTTAAACATTAGGCGGACCACAGAGTTTGTATCACCCATGGTTAAGGCATCATAATAAGTACTTGCGGCAAGAAAAGCAGCTAAAAAAAAGAATAAGTAGCCGGAAATAACAATTAAAATCGGCACAAAAAGCCACATCAATATTTTCTTCAAACCATTTTTCCTCCTTTAGAACAAAAAGCCCCCAATTTGGGAGCTTTATTATCCTCTTCTCCTTAAAAAGGCAGGAATTTCAATTCCAGTATCGTTATCCGAGGTCGAAAACTCTTTAAAGTTAATTTCCGGTTTTACTTCTTTTTTCTCAGGTTTATGGTCAAACCCTGTAGCAATTACCGTTACCCGCACCTCTTCCTGCATTGTTTCATCGATCCCAGCCCCAAAAATAATGTTGGCTTCAGGATCAGCTGCCTGAGCAATGATATCTGCCGCTTCCTGCACCTCAAAGAGACTTAAGGAACTACCACCAGTAATATTTAACAGTACCCCGCGAGCCCCTTCGATAGAAGTTTCCAAAAGCGGGCTGGAAATTGCCTGCCGGGCTGCTTCCACCGCCCGGTTATCGCCAGACGCAACTCCAATTCCCATTAAGGCAGAACCAGCATCTTTCATAATTGTTTTAACATCCGCAAAATCCAGGTTAATTAAGGCTGGAACCGCAATTAAATCAGAGATACCCTGCACCCCTTGCCGAAGAACATCATCGGCAATTCTAAAGGCTTCTAACATTGGAGTATTTTTATCAATAACTTGAAGTAAACGGTCGTTGGGGATAGTAATTAAAGTATCAACCCGACTTTTTAAATTTTCAATGCCTTTTTCCGCTTGTATTGCCCGTTTTTTTCCTTCAAAGGTAAAAGGCCGGGTAACCACGCCTACAGTTAGGGCCCCTAATTCTTTAGCAATTTCTGCCACAATGGGTGCAGCGCCGGTCCCCGTACCACCACCCATGCCAGCAGTAACAAACACCATGTCGGCCCCTTTTAAAGCTGCATACAGGTCATCCCGGTTTTCTTCAGCAGCTTTTTCACCTATCTCCGGGTTAGCCCCCGCTCCTAGGCCTTTAGTTAGTTTTACGCCTATTTGAATACGAGTAGGAGCTTTGGAAAGTTTTAATGCCTGAGCATCGGTATTAACTGCAATAAACTCAACCCCTTTTAAACCAGACATAATCATTCGGTTTACTGCATTGCTGCCACCGCCACCTACCCCAATTACCTTTATCGTTGCGTTGTTTTGAAATTCAAGGTCAAACTCTAACATTAATTACCCTCCTTAAAGTTTAAAATAATTCACTAAAAAAGGACTTTATTTTTTGAATAAGCTGGCTTAAGAAATCCATACCATCATGATCTTCCGGCTCCTCCTGGTACTGTTTCACCGCTAACATTAACGCTCCAATAGCCGAAGCATACCGGGGAGTAATTAAATTAGTGGGTAAATTTCCTAAACCTCCGGGAATCCCTACCCGCACCGGTAAATCAAAAATTTCCTGGGCTACCTCGCGAACTCCAGGTAACATAGCACCGCCCCCAGTTAATATGACTCCTCCTGGTAATAAGCCTGTAAATCCTGACTCTCGTACTTCCTTACGGGCAAGTTCAAACATCTCCCGTACTCTAGCTTCGATAATTGCCGCTACCATTTGCTTCGACACCTTTTGTTTGTCCGTACCACCAACATTTTCCACTTCTAAATATTCATCATCCTCCACTAATCTTGCAAGGGCGATACCCGCTTCAACTTTAAGCTTTTCTGCCATGGCTAAAGGAGTCCTTAAACCAATGGCCAGGTCATTGGTAATGTATTGATCACCTACCGGTATTGCCCCGGTAAAAAATAAACTTCCCTCGTAGTAGATTGTAAGCTCCATTGTCCCGGCTCCAATATCAATTAATAAACAACCCAGTTCCTTTTCTGCCGGATATAAAACTGCCTCAGCACTGGCCAGGATTGCTGGAATAAATTCCAGAACATTTAATCCTGCTCTGCTGGTAACTTTTTGTAAATTGGCAAAGGTACTTTGGGAAACGGCAATAATATGAGTTTCCGCTTCCAAACGCGACCCTGTCATACCAATAGGATCAATTACTCCAGAAAAACCATCTACGGTATAAAACCTGGGGATAGCCTTAATTATTTTTTTATCCGGAGGAATGGGAACAATCTTGGTGGCGTTTAAGACTCGGTTTACATCTTCGGGAGTAATTTCCCTCTCAAGATTGGTTACAGCAACCACACTCTTATTGTTTAGGGACATTATGGACGGGGCAGTAAAACTCACAACTGCAGAATTTATACTATAACCGACAATTTGCTCCGCTTTCTCTAAGGAAGATTTAATAGCCTTAACTGTTCCTTCTATGTCAACAATAGCTCCTTTTTTTATTCCTGAGGCTGCAGTTTCTCCTAACCCTAAAAGAGTTACTTGACCATCAGCATCAATTTCGCCGATTAATGCCACAACTTTCGAACTACCTATATCCACCACCGCAATCATTTCTTTTTTGGCCACACTTGTTCCTCCCCTGCACAATCTAAAACATTTATAAAAATAATTCAACATTAAAATTATTTATCCTTTTAGTATTTTTTATTTTTTTAAATTTTTTGTTTTTCGCTGTCAAAAAAATTACCTTTTTAATAAATGGCGCCTAATAATGGCCAAGTTTTGAAAAATCCTAACACCAAAAACAAAAATTGCTGCCGTGTACAGTTCAACCCCCATCCGTTCCCCAATCCAGGCCAGGATTCCAGCTAAAAGAGTGTTACTGAAAAAACCTGTTATAAAAATAATATTGTCATAGTTATTTTCCATATTGGCCCGCACTCCACCAAAAACTGAATCAAGGGCTGCAAGTAAAGCAACCGAAAGGTACTTGGAATAAGCAATAGGTACTCCTAAAGGTATAATTAAGCCTATAAAAATTCCAATTATAAGTCCCACTACCGCCAACCACATTATTTATTTCGCCTCCTGGGGTTTTACATAATTAAATTCAATGGCCTGATCATAAGCCGGTAAAATAACATTGTTTTCTTTGGTAACGGTAACTTCCATCTGCCATTCCCGAAAAGTTGCTACAATCCCGTTTTCTAAAGAAGTTTTTAATTGGTCAGGATTGCCAACAGCTAATATCTCATAAGGAGGATATACAACCTTGGTGTTAATTACAATTTTACTACCGGCCATCCGAATCTCCGTTAAAGCAGTAACCCGTTGCCCATTTACCGCAATTCCTTCCGCTCCGGCAGCTTTTAACTCATTTAAAAGATTAAATAGGTCTTCATCGCGCACATTAAATAACTCCGATTTAGTACCAAAGCCAGGGGGGTTATTTAATATTATTTTTACTCCCGGTCCGTGAGCTTCAGTAGCTCCTGCCCAAAAACGATTTTTATCGATCTCCGCAAGTAAAGCCTCTTCGGCAACTTTGCCACCCTTTTCCAGTAAATTTATTTTTTGCGTTAAACTTGTTTTTTCCTGCATTAACCCGTCAATTTCTGCTGTTAAGTTTTTAAGCCGGGCAGTTAATTCAAAGCTTCGTTCAAGGGGCGGAGCATTCACCATTTCCCGGCTAACCCGAATTTGTACAGTCAGCAAAAATCCCAAGATTAAACTTACTACCATTAAAGTGTAGGGTAATTTAACCGGTTTCAAGTTATTTCTCCCCCTCTTTTAAATAGGCAAAATCTGGTGGTGTTAGAGCTTTTATTTTGATGTTTTCCGAGGTTTTTATATTAATGGTAATAAAATCTTTTAGTTGATCGTACACTCCCCCCGGCATCATCAAAGAGCTTCGTAAAGCATCCGGATTACCTATTGCCTGAATGACAAAAGGTGCAGCAATTCGTTTTGTCTTATTCATCAAGATTGTTGGCCCGATACAGCGAATTTCAGTCATGGCTGTAACCCGTTCACCATTTATTCCCAGAGCTTCAGCTCCGGCAGCTCGCAGTTCGTTTAAAACTAAAAGCACATCTGCATCATGAATAACATAAAGATTGGGGTTTTCATCAGTCGTTAAAGGTTTTTTAGCATCATCTAAAATTACTTCAATCCCGCGCCCTTCTACCGCTAAAGTGCCTGCTAAGATCTGGTATTTAGTAAGGGTATCCTGGTACGCTTTTAAATGGTCTTGCTCTTCCGTAAGCTTGGAAACCTTACTCCTTAATCCTTCCACTTCTTGGACTAACTCTTTATGTTTTTTTTCTGCTGCGGCAACCTGACGGGCAAGCAGTGCCGTCCGCTCACTGGTAAAGGTAGTTGGCATTTGCCGGGTTAACCTAAATTGGGTGGCTAGCATTATTCCCAAAATGAAAAAAACAAACATAAGTCCAAATTTATTTTTATTGAGATGTTCGGGTATCTTCTTCATATTTCACCACCGGCGCTCCTTTGAAACTCACGTTTATATACTCAATTTTTTTACCTCTATTACCCAGCTCTTGAAAAAGAGCTAAAGCTATTATTAATTTTTGTTGTACATCCCGGTCATCACCAAAAATTAGCTTTACCCCATTTTTAGTGTAACCAACCACCCCTTCCTCGCTATCGTATTTAAAAGTAGAAAGGATTTTCTTTTGTTCAATACTCATTGCCTGTAAGTAAATTTTTATTGGTTCTAAACTGTCCTTTGCCACTTTATCTCCTGGTTTTAAACTTTTACTGTTAAATCCTACCACTACCGGAAGGTCCAAAGTTCCAGGGTCAACTAAATCGATTACAGTAAAATCCTCGGCTAAAACAGCTAACTTCTGGTTTTCCTGGGGAATAGCCATAAAAGGCTTACGTTCGTTAATTTCAATGATTAGAGTAGCCGGGTATCTTCGCTTAATACTAACACTTTTCACCCTAGGATAAGCTAAGAGTTTAGCCGCTACTTCATTATTTTTTATAGTAAACAGATTTACACCTTTTAAAGAAGATACTGCTTTCTCATAATATACCCGATTTTGGGCATTACATTTAATGTCTATTTCTTTTACATCAAAAAAGGAAGAGCGCAAAAACAAATATCCAGATATTAGGAATAAAAAAAAGATAGTAAAAAGGAAAAATATCTTGCTTCTTTTTTTCTTTCGTTTCATAATATTCCTTCCTTTGCCAATTAGGCTTGTCCTTTAAAACCTTAAAAAAATCAGTTTAATATTTTTCTTCTCCATTTACTCTTTTTATCTGAGCCCCAATTAACTGATATTTTAAATCTAAATTTTCATAACCCCTATCGAGGTTTTTTATTCCTTCCAAAACCGTCATGCCTTCGGCCGCAAGACCAGCAATAACAAGAGCAGCAGCAGCTCTTAAATCATGGGCAATAACTGAGGCGCCCGTAAGCTTGGGAACGCCTTTAATCACCGCAATTCTACTTTCTAAGCGGATATCAGCGCCCATGCGCCTTAATTCTTCTACGTGTTTAAAACGATTATCAAATACCCCTTCAGATATTATACTGGTACCCTGAGCTAAGGTGAGTAAAGCTACAATTTGCGGTTGCATATCGGTAGGAAATCCCGGGTAGGGCATAGTTTTTATGTCAACCGGCTTAATGATGCTTTTACCGGTAACCCTAACCCAGTCCCCACCAAAGGTTATTGCTGCTCCTGTTTCCCGAAGCTTTGCCATTATCGCTTCTAAATGTTCCGGAATAACTCCCGAAATTATTATATCACTTTGAGTTGCTGCTGCCATTACCATGTGAGTTCCTGCTTCAATTCTGTCCGGTATGATTTTGTGGTGAACCCCTCTTAGATAATTTACTCCGGTTATTTTCACAACATCGGTACCTGCACCTTTGACCTTTGCTCCCATCAGGTTTAAAAAGTTTTGTAAATCCACAATCTCCGGTTCTCGAGCAGCATTTCGTATAACCGTAGTTCCTTGAGCTAAAGTTGCTGCCAGCATGAGGTTTTCGGTAGCGCCTACCGAGGGAAAATCCAGGTGAATTTCCGCTCCTTTAAGCTTTTTCGCCCGGGCCTTAATAAAACCGGCTTTTTCTTCCACTTCTGCTCCCAAAAGCTTTAAGCCCTTTAAATGTAAATCCATTGGCCGGTTTCCAATATTGCAACCGCCAGGAAGGGGGACTACCCCTTCTTGAAAACGAGCCACCAGGGGGCCTAAAAGCAGGTTTGAAGCTCGAATTCGTCTGGCTAATTCCTCGGGGACAAAAACCTCATTAATGCGATTATTTTGAACTGCCAGTACCTGGCCAAACTCTACTTTACTTCCTAATTTTTTTAAGATGGAAAGCATTATGTTTATGTCTTCAAGTTTAGGAATGTTTTCAAGAATACACGGTTCACGGGTTAAAAGGGTCGCAGCTAGTATTGGTAATGCCGAGTTTTTCGCTCCACTTACTTTTATCTCTCCTTTTAAACCACGACTGCCTACAATAAAAAACTTTTCCACCGAGAAGGCACCTCCGCCTTCCCTCTACTCCCCTAAGATTTCCACTTCCAATAAAAGTTTTATGGAAAACTTATTCCATACCATTTCTTGGATTTTGTTAATTAAATAAAGCACATCCTGCGCCGTAGCACCACCGGTATTTACAATAAAATTAGCATGCTTCTTGGAAACAACCGCTCCTCCTTTTTTTAAACCCTGGGCTCCGGCCTCTTGAATCAACCTCCAGGCAGGTATTCCTGCAGGGTTTTTAAATACACTGCCAGCATTGTGGTATTCCAAGGGCTGAGACGCTTTCCTCTTTTGGCGATAATTCCGGATTTTTTCTAAAATTTCTTCTTTATTTCCTGGCCTTAACGAAAACTCGGCTTTCACTACCCATAAACGTTCTTCTTTAAAGCGACTAGTGCGGTAGTTAAAGTTACAATCTGCCGCCAAAAATTCCAATATTCCCCCTTTTTCATTTACTGCCCATATTTTTTTTACAACGTCTTTTATTTCTTTTTCATGGGCTCCGGCATTTTGCCGAACTGCCCCCCCAACAGTACCAGGAATACCTACGAACTCTTCGAATCCGCTAAATTCAAACAACAGCGCTTTAGCCGTTAAGGCCGGTAATAAAATCCCCGCTTCGGCAAAAACTTTGCCATCAGGGCAAAACTCTACTTTATTTATTTTTTTAGTTTTAATTATAACTCCCCGGAAACCTTTATCTAAGGCAAGAATATTAGAACCGTTTCCAATTACTCTAAAGTTTAGGGAATTTACCTTTAAAAAATGGATAACTTCCGAAAGTTCCTCTATGCTCCGAGGTTCAATTAAAAAATCCGCCGGTCCGCCAATTTTCCAGGTAGTATGACGGGATAGTGGCTCATCTTCGAGCACCGGCGTACTTACTCTTTTAGCTAATTCTTTTTTTATTTTTTGTTTTTCCATTTTCGTGACGCCTTTCCTAAAAGCTTATAACCTACTTGATTTATATTACCGGCTCCCATTAATAACACCAAAAGCCCCGAATGTAAACTACTTTCTAAATACGTATAAACTTCCTCTAAGGATTCGAAATAGAGTGGTTTTCGCCCTAACTTTTCCATCTCCTTGGCAATTATTTCACCAGTAACCCCAGGGATAGGTTTTTCTCCTGCCGAATAAATCCCGGTCAACACCACATTTTCTACATCTAAAAGAGCTTTGGCAAATTCTTTATAAAAGAAATTGGTCCGGGTATAGCGGTGGGGCTGAAAAACCACTAAAAGTTCCCGGTCTTTGTAAAGTTTTGCTGCTTTTAATGTAGCCTCAACTTCCGTAGGATGGTGAGCGTAATCATCAACAATTAATGCTCCCTTTTTTTCTCCTAAAATTTGAAACCGTCTTTTAGCACCGCTAAAATTACTTAGTTCTCCAGCAATAGCTTTAAAGGAAAGACCTATATTTCGTAAAACTACCGTTGCTGCTGCTGCATTTAAAACATTATGTTTTCCGGGAACTCTTAAACGAAGTTCCCCTTCAAGCTTATTTTTGTAATAAAGTTTAGCTACCAATTGATTTTGTTCTTCCCGGTAATCTCTTAACATAAAGTCACTTCCCGGGGAAAAACCGTAAGTAAATTTCCGCTTTTTATAACCTTCTAAAAGCTCGCGAATATTAACATTATCCCAGCAAAAAACCCCAAAACCCTCCGGACGAATATTATAGGCATAATCCCGAAAGGCTTTTTTGATATTAGCAAAGTTTTGATAATAATCAAGATGATCCGCTTCAATATTGGTAATTACCGCGACATAAGGCTTTAGTTTTAAAAAGGAACCATCACTTTCATCGGCTTCCGCTACCATATACTCTCCGTGCCCTGCTTTAGCATTATAACCCAAATCTACTATTTCTCCCCCAACGGCAATCGCCGGATCAAATCCTTCCTTTTCAAGGACATAGGCAATCATGGAAGAGGTAGTGGTTTTCCCGTGAGCCCCTGCCACCGCAATACCTTTTTTTTCGAGCATTAATTTGGCTAAAAGCTCTCCCCGATGCAATATAGGTATTCCCAATTCCCGGGCTTTTAAAAGTTCCGGGTTTTCCGGACTTACAGCGGTAGACACCACTACTAGATTTACATCAGGAGCTAAATTTTCTACCCTATGACCAAGAAAAACCGTAATTCCTTCCTGGCGAAGCTTAGAGATAAGTTCAGACTCTTTAATATCCGAACCGGATACCCGGTAACCCTGGGCATGCAAAATCCGGGCAAGCCCACTCATCCCTATGCCACCAATCGCGATAAAATGTGCTGCAGGCATTTTTCTCACCTTTCCTTGGAACAGTACTATAATATGCCCCTTAATTTTTTTTGTTACTTGTTTGCCTTAAAAGGGACTTGATAATTTTTATAATTTCTTCTAAGGCATCCTGTCGTAAAAGTTTTTGCGCCTTTTCGGCCATTTTAATAAGCACATCAGGATTATCTATAAGTGATAAAATTGTATTTTTCACCTTTTCTTCACTACAATCACTATCTTTTAACACTACTGCTGCCCCGTGATTAGCAAAGGTCCGGGCATTATGTTCTTGATGGTTTTCTGCAGCATAAGGATAGGGAATTAATACCGAAGCCACTTTTGCAGCAGCAATTTCCGCTAAAGTTGCCGCACCCGCCCTGGTAATGGCTAAATCCGCTGCCGGTAAAACTTCCGGCATGTTATCAATATATGGTACCATTTTAATCTGTTCCGGAAGATTTATATAGGTCTGTTTTAAGTTTTCATAATTTTTCGGGCCGGTAGCCCAAATTACTTTTATATGCGGTCTCTTGATGAGTTCTGGTAACAAATATCCGATAACTCTATTAAGCGTTTGTGCTCCCTGGCTTCCGCCAAAAGCCACCAGTAAAAGCTCCTTTTCCCCTATTCCTAATTTTTCCCTTAAATCTTCCCGCTTATTTTGCAAAAATTCGGACCTTACCGGAAGACCCGTTTCATAAATTTTTCTGGCCTTTAACCTTTGCTTGGCTTCTCCAAAAGTAAGACAAACAGCATTTACCTTTCGTGCCAGGATTTTATTGGCAATTCCTGGATAGGCATTTTGCTCATGGATTAGGGTAGGAATCTTAAGAAGAGTAGCCGCATACACTACTGGAAAGCTAACATAACCCCCAGTACCTATTACTAAATCCGGTTTTTCCTTTTTTAAAAAACGATAAGCAATAATTAAACTTTGAGGTATAAGCAGCAACTTTTTTATAGCATCCCTACTAAATTTCCGAGGTATACCCTCTACTGGAATTAAAAATAAAGGAAATCCATATTGGGGAACTACGCTAGTTTCAATACCTTTAGTAGTGCCAACAAAGATTATTTGATCCTCGGGATGGTTTGTCCGCCAGTTCTGGGCAAGGGCTAAAGCCGGATAGAGATGGCCTCCTGTACCTCCTCCGGCAAATACCAGCTTCACTAAAATCCACTCCTTCTCCGTTGGTGGCGCGATACATTTAAAATAATACCGGCAGCGGTCATATTAATGACTAGCGACGAGCCGCTATAACTAATAAAAGGCAAGGGAATTCCAGTAACCGGAAACACTCCGGTAGCTACCGCAATATTGATAAACGCTGGAATTACCATCATACAGGTATATCCTGCTACCAGGAAAAAGCCAAAGATATCTGGGGCCCGGTGGGCTAATTTTAACCCCCGATACAGTATAGCTAAAAATAAACCTATCACCAGAAGCGTTCCAATTAAACCTAACTCCTCACCAATGATAGCAAAAATAAAATCTGTATGTTGCTCCGGTAAGTAAAACATTTTCTGGTGACTGCGGCCAAGTCCGACCCCAAAGAGCCCGCCAGAACCTATAGCGTAGAGTGATTGTTTTACCTGATATATAACCGCTTCATACCCTTTTAATTTTTTTTCATCCCCAAGGAGAAGATACCAAAAACCAATAAAGCGTTTTCTTCGGTATTCTTCTAAAAATATCGCACCCAAAACCCCAAATACTCCCAAAATTCCAAGACCAGTTAAATGGGAGGGTTTCGCCCCGGCAATTAAAAGAAGAGCGAAAATAGTTCCACTTATCGCTAATATCGTCCCCAAATCTTTTTGCAAGAGAACGAGACCATCGGCCATAGCCATAATTCCCACTACCGGCAAAAAACCTTTTTTAAAATCGGTAATATACTGGTAATTTTTTTGAAAATGCTTGGCCAAAAAAATGATTATGGCAAATTTTAAGACTTCCGAGGGCGAAAGATTTACAGATCCAAACCTTAACTGTCTTTGAGCACCTTTTACCTCAACACCTACAAAAACAACTAATAAACATAATATTATCGCTATAAAAATTAAAATCCCGCTATAACGCCTTAATTCTCGATAATCAACATTAAGGGCTAAAAAAAGAGTAACAGTTCCCAAAATACTCCATAAAAACTGTTTTTTAAAATAATACCACACCGTATGGTACTGAACATAACTGGTATACTGGCTGGCAGAAAAGATCATTACCAGGCCAAACAATACCAGGGTAAAAATTAACAGCAAAAAAATTAAATCCGGGGTACCCTTTGCCGGTTTCATTTTATCCCTCCGCGAATTTTAAAACCAATTTTTTAAACAATTCTCCTCGCTCCTCATAATTTCTAAACATATCCCAGCTAGCAGCTGCCGGGGATAAAAGTACCACGTCGCCAGGTTTTGCAAGCTCTTTAGCCTTCGTTACTGCCTCTTCAAAATCCTGGGCTAAAAGATATTTATCGTAGCCTACGCTCTTTAGTGCTTCCCTAATCTCTTCCCGACACTCACCCACTAAAACCACCAAACGTGCCTTTTCTTTTATTTCCCGAGCAAGCTTGAAAAAAGAATTCCCCTTATTTCTCCCCCCGGCAATTAACACTATTGGCCGGTCAAAGGAATTTAAAGCTTTTATAGTAGAATCGGGGTTAGTACCTTTGGAATCATTGATGAATAATACATCGTTTATCTCCGCAACTTTTTCCAGGCGATGGGCTACTCCCTGAAAAAGCTTCAGTCCTTTTTGAATATTTTTTCTCTCTACCCCGAAACTCCAGCTAGCAGCTATTGCAGCTAAAGCATTTTCTAAATTATGAGGCCCGGGAAGAGGTAAGTCTTTAACTTCGATTATTTCGTACTCTTCGCCTAGACTTTTAACTACAATTTTGCCGTTTTTAACAAATACTCCATCATTAAGTTCTGTATTCCTACTAAAATACATAACTCTTCCTGGCGTTTTGTCACCCAGGCTACGGATAAGAGGATCATCGAAATTTAAGATGGTTATATCGGATTTATCTTGGTTAATAAATATTCGGGCTTTTGCCTTTAAATAACCTTCGATAGTTTTATGGCGATCCAGATGATCCGGAGTAAGGTTTAAAATTACTGCAACTTTAGGCTTGAAATTTTGAATCGTTTCTAGCTGAAAACTACTTACCTCTAACGCTACCGCCTCCCAATCCTCATAAACCGCTTCAATTAAGGGATAGCCAATATTTCCAGCTACAAGCGTTTTAACCCCGGCCGTTTTTAAAATTTCGCCAATCCAGGCAGTAGTAGTAGTTTTACCGTTGGTACCGGTTACAGCGATAATGGGAGCGTTAATCTGGGAAGACGCCAGTTCAATTTCCCCAAGAACCGGTATCCCTTCTTGGTAGGAATAAACAATTGGTTCTTCGGTTAAAGGTACC
This sequence comes from Carboxydothermus pertinax, assembly GCF_001950255.1. Classification (NCBI taxonomy): domain Bacteria; kingdom Bacillati; phylum Bacillota; class Clostridia; order Thermoanaerobacterales; family Thermoanaerobacteraceae; genus Carboxydothermus; species Carboxydothermus pertinax. The sequence goes on along the minus strand of NZ_BDJK01000006.1, from coordinate 17,831 downwards.
CCAGGGCTTACCACTAAAACTTCCCAATCTTTAACCAGAGGATAACCTCCTAACACTAACTCTACCCCTTCTTCCGCCAGTTTTTTTAACTCCTCGTCTACCGGAAGGCTCATTTTTTTATCGGTTAACACCACTTTAGCTCCATGCTTTATTAAAAAGGAAGCCACAGCTTTCCCACTTTTCCCCGCTCCAACTACCAGTATTCTTTTATTGGTATACTGTCCTACCATCATTCATTCTCCTTTCTCCTTTTATATTTTTAAAGTCCATAACCACTTAGAAAGACCATTATTAAAGTTACTAAAGTAAAGGTAAGCACTATTTTATTTTCGGACCAGCCGGACAATTCAAAGTGGTGATGCAGGGGACTCATTTTAAAAATTCTTTTACCGGTTAATTGATAGGATGCAACCTGTATGATAACTGACAACGTTTCAACTACGTAAATAATCCCTACCAGGGGTAGAAAAAGCTCAGTTTGGGTTAATACTGCAAAACCAGCCACCGCTGCTCCTAAAGCTAGTGAACCGGTATCACCCATAAATACTTTAGCCGGGTGACGGTTAAAGACTAAAAATCCAAATAGTCCTCCAATTAAAGCCATAGAAAAGATGAACAATCCTTGTTCTTTTAAAGCTAGGGAAACTAAAGCGAAAAAACTCATGACAATCAAGGTAACACTTGAACACAATCCATCTAAACCATCGGTTAAATTTACGGCATTGGCCGAACCAACCATAATAAAAACAGTAGCTGCAAAGAAGAAAAGATTTCCTAATTCAAGGTACCGGGGTTCTTCAAAAAACACCCTGCTAAAGGGAAGGTACCAATCGGTCCCCCGTCCTAAAAAAGCTACCGCACCAAAGGCCAAAAGTAAAGAAAAAATTACCTGTCCTAAAAGTTTTTCCCGGGCTCTTAAGCCTAAAGGTCGCCTTAATACCACCTTAATAAAATCATCTAAAAAACCAACCAGGCCAAACAATAAGGTGGTGACTAGTAATAACATTGTTTTGGCATCAAAAGCCCGAAATATAATAAGGGTGACGGTTAAACCTAAAAGAAAAATAATTCCTCCCATCGTAGGGGTACCAGACTTCTTTAAGTGGCGTTTTGGGCCATCCATTCTCACCGTTTGACCAACTTTAAGCTTTAACAGCCAGGGAATTAAAAATAAACCTCCTCCCAAGGTTACTCCAAAAGAAATTACCAGCGCAACTAAGCCTTTAGTTATTTCCATTGCTCTTCCAACCTCTTTCTATTATTTCGTACAGTTCTTCAAATTTCATACCACGGGAAGCTTTTAATAATAAAGCATCCTCCGGTTTTAAAAAGGTCATAAGAAAATTAGCCGCATCAAATTTTGAATCAAAGTGGCGGGTATTTTTAGTTGGCATCCCCTGTTCTTGAGCCCCTCTAGCTATTTCCCGCGCCTTGGGTCCAACCGTTACTAAATAATCCACCCCAAGCCTAGCTGCTACTTCTCCCACCTGGCGGTGTCCCAGGGTCTCGTAGTCGCCAAGTTCATACATCTCGCCTAAAACCGCTATTTTCCTACCTTTATTGCTAATTTTTACTAAGACGTTTAAAGCCGCTTCCATGGAAGTGGGACTTGCGTTATAGTAATCTTTGATTATCGTTAAATTTCCAAGGGTTTTTAGTTCCAACCGCATTCCGGTTAGTTCGACATTTTTAAGTCCTTCTTTAATTACTAAAGGGGTTAGACCAAAGTTTAAGCCGGTAAGAATTGCCGCTAAAGCATTTACGGCATTATGGACCCCATAAAGGGGAAGAAAAAATTCTTCTTCTATAAGACCACCGGTGGTAAACTTAAGACCCTGTTCCCCCTGGATAAATTTTTTTATGTATAAATCACCGCTTTTTTGTCCAAAGAAATATTTTTTTACCGGATATTTAAAAACTATTTCTTTGAGATGTGGGCTGTCTCCATTAATAATTGCAACTCCATCTTGAGGCAAATTTTTTATAAGTTCGCTTTTAGCCAGAGCAATATTTTTCCTGCTTTTTAGAAGCTCAATGTGGGCTTCACCAATATTGGTAATGATACCAATATCGGGCCGGGCAATTTGGCAAAGAGCTTCAATTTCCCCGGACCCTCGCATACCCATCTCTACTACGCCTATTTCAGTAGTTTCATCAAAGCTAAGTAAAGTTAAGGGAACTCCTAATTCATTGTTAAAGTTTTTTTCTGTAGCTAAAACGCTGTACTTTTGCCTTAAAACTGCTCGTACCATATCTTTAGTTGTGGTTTTACCATTACTGCCGGTTATGCCAATAACTTTTAAGCCTAATTCCTTACGATTATATAAAGCTAAATCCTGTAAAGCCCGAAAAGTATCTTTAACCACAATTTGGGTAATCTCTTGGGCAAAAGGCCTATTTACCAGAACTCCTCCAGCACCTTTGGCAACTGCATCGTAAACAAACTCATGCCCATCCCTTTTTTCCCCAATTAACGCCACGAATAAAGCACCGGGCTCAATAGTTCGAGTGTCAGTACTGACCCGGGTAAATATTCGGTCGTTACCGAATAATACCCCTCCAGTAACCTTAGCTATAATACTTCCCAAGAGTTTTTTCATCACTGCTCGCCTCGCAGTATTTCCCGGGCTACTACCCGGTCATCAAAAGGATATTTGGTTGTCCCAATAATCTGGTAATCTTCATGGCCTTTTCCGGCAATCACCACGGTATCTCCCGGCTTGGCCATTAATAGGGCAGTCTTAATTGCTTTTTTGCGATCAACCTCTTTCAAGTATACCCGGTTTGGAGTTTCCAGAACACCCTTTTCTATTTCGTTTATTATTGCTTCCGGATCTTCTGTTCGAGGATTATCGCTGGTAATGATGGTAATATCCGCAAGTTTTGCTGAAATTTCTCCCATTTTTGGCCGTTTGGTCCGATCCCTATCCCCACCACAACCAAAAACGGAAATTACTCTTCCAGCGGTTATAGCCCGTACCGATTGCAAGATATTTTCCAGGCCGTCAGGAGTATGGGCATAGTCCACAATTACCGCAAACTCCTGTCCTTCGTCAATTAACTCAAATCTCCCCGGTACAGGATTTAAAAAGGGCAGGTTTTGCACTATTAAATCCAGAGGAAAGCCTAATGCCATGAGCGCAGCTACAGCCGCTAAAGTATTATAAACGTTAAAAAGTCCTAGAAGTTTTAGATTTACCGGATATTCTCCCTGTTGATGATAAAGGGTAAAGGTAGTGCCATTATTGGTAAGTTTAATATTTTTAGCCCTAACATCGGCTTTTTCTTTAATGCCATAAGTAATAAAAGAGTGAGATACCTCTTTTAATATTCTCTGTCCATAGGGGTCATCTAAGTTTATCACTCCTGGAAAGGTTTTTTGGTCGGCTAAAATTTCAAAAAGCATTTTTTTTGCATTAAAATAGTTTTCCATAGTTTCATGAAAATCTAAATGATCCTGAGTTAAATTGGTAAAAACCCCGGTTTTAAACTCAATTCCCCAAACCCTTTGCAAAGCCAGGGCGTGAGAAGAAACTTCCATAGCAACATAGGACACCCCATCAACCACCATTTCCGCCAAAAGCCGCTGCAGACTTAAAGCATCGGGGGTAGTATTAGTTACCGGCAATATTTTTTCGCCAATGCGGTTGTAAACCGTTCCAATTAATCCTGTCCTGTAGCCAAGCCTTTCTAATAAGGAAACAATTAAATGGGTAACGGTGGTTTTGCCATTAGTACCGGTTACCCCAATTACCCCAAGTTTTGCTGTAGGATTACCGTAAAAAGTCCGAGCCAAGAGAGCAAGAGCCCGTCGGCTGTCTTTTACCAGAAGATAATTTACTTTTTCTATTTCCGGGCGCTCTTCCTCGGCTACAATTAAGGACGGTTGTTTTGCCACAACTTCAGCAATAAAATCATGGCCATCTACCGCATAACCCCTAATTGCCACAAAAATATAGCCAGGCTGAACTTTCCTAGAGTCATGTTCAATTCCCGTAACTTCCAGGTTGCTAAAAGTTATTACTTCTTTTTTTATTTCCTGTTTTAATATTTCAACAAAATTTGCCAGTTTCACCGCTCTGTCCCTTCCTTTTTTACTATTTTTTCCATTTTTTGTTATTTTATTAAACAAAGAGCCCCCGCGGGGCTGTGGTTTTAATTTTTAAACTTAACCTTAACCACAGTCCCGGGCGGCACCACCGTCCCGGGGCTTATATCCTGTTCCACCGCCACCCCGGCACCAATATAACGAAAACCAAGGCCTAATCGTTTTAAAATTTCGCTAACCTCATCAAACGTAAGACCGGTAAGTTCAGGAACCACAATTTTATCAGTAGATCCTTTTCCCTGACCAAGGGTTAAGGTAATTTCTGTACCTTCGGGCACCATAACTCCTGGCTCTGGGGATTGTTTTATAACTTTTGGGCCCTGCCCTCCCACGTTAAAAATGAGGCCACTCTCAATAAGTTTTTTCTGTGCTTCCCAGAGGCTAAGCCCTTCTAAAGCTGGTACCCGAACATCTTTAGGCAGGATTTCTGTTTCCTGATTATTTTTAGCCGGCTCCGGATCTTTCTGGGGCTTTACCCCCATATATCTTAAAATATCCTCGCCTAAATTTTTAAATACTGGAGCAGCAATTTGTCCACCATAGTAAGACCCGGAACTTGGTTCTACAATTACCACTAAAGCAACAAACTTTGGATCGTTGGCCGGGGCAAAACCTACAAAAGAAGCCACATATTTTCCTGGGGCATAGCCGCCATTAGGAGAGACTACCTGAGCCGTTCCGGTTTTCCCGGCTACCCGGTACCCCTTAATGTAGGCTTTCGAGCCGGTACCTTTTAAAACAACCAGCTCTAAAAGCTCCCGTAAAGTTTTAGCAGTTTCTTCAGAAATTACCCGTTTTAAATAATGAGGTTTATTTTCTAGAACCGTATTGCCGTTTTGGTCAACTATTTTTTTAACCACATGAGGTTCGACAAGTTTACCGCCATTAGCCACAGCACTAACCGCCCGAATAAGCTGAATTGGCGTTACTGCTATCGACTGCCCGATGGAAATTGTGGCAAGGTTAAGATTAGTTACTTTGTTTTCAGGTATAACAAGACCTTTTTGCTCTCCAGGAAGTTCAATCCCTGTTCTTTCCCCAAAGCCAAAGCTTCTTATATATTTATAAAACCGCTCTTTCCCTAAGCCTAATCCCACTTTTACAAAACCAGGGTTACAGGAATTTTGGATAACCTCAGCAAAAGACTGATCGCCGTGAGGGGTTTGGCTCCAGTCTTTTATCTTATGGCCATTTACCACCACATAACCGGGATCATAAAAGCGGTCATTGGGGTGAACTACGCCTTCTTCTAATGCGGCAGCAGATGTAATAATTTTAAAAGTCGAACCCGGCTCATAATTATACCATATTGCAAAGTTTTTTTCTCGAACATTCGCCGGGTATTTAGCAAATTCATTGGGATTAAAACTAGGACGGGAACCCATCCCTAAAATTTCACCGGTTTTGGGGTCCATTACAATAATCATCGCTAAAGCAGGATTTAATTGGCTCTGGATATTATTTAATTCTCTTTCCACAAAATACTGGATTGTTTCATCGATGGTAAGATACACATTGTTTCCAGGCTGGGCAGGAATATATAAGGAAGAAGTTTCAGGAATCTCTAACCCCCTGGCATCTCGTTCGATTACAAGGCGACCGGGGATACCTTTTAAATATTTATCCAAACTAAGCTCAAGGCCTGCAAGACCCTGGTTGTCATAACCAACATACCCTAAAAGATGAGAAGCAAAATCATTATGAACATAATACCGCTTATTTTCTTCCACTAAATCCAAACCCAAGGTATAAACTTCATCTTTTGTATCAGCTAATAATTTTTTTAATGCTTTGGCTTCATCATAGGAAAGCTTTCTTTTTACCCAAACATAACTTGTTTTTGTATTGGAGAGCTTTTTTCTTAAATCTTTCTTAGATTTCTCATCTAAATTTAAAATTTGGCTTAGTTTTTCTAGCAGCAATCCTAAAGGTTTTTTTTTAATTCCGCTCTTCTGTTCTTCGGCAGATTCTTTGTAAGTTTGTTTTGTTTCATCATAGTAATATTTCATTAACTGTTTAGGATTTGCCACTAACGACTCCACACTTAAAGATTGGGCCAAAAGGTTTCCGTTTCGATCCAGGATATTTCCCCTTTGGGGAGGAAGGATAATTTCACTCTGCCGATCTGCTAGCGCTTCGCTTTTCAAGGTTTCAGCTTTTATCACTTGTAAATAAAAAAGCCTCACAACAATAATAGAGGCAAAGACAGCTAAGAATATGAAAAGCACGCCGGTTCTTTTTTTATAAATTGACTTATAGTTGTGCAAATTAAAAGCCTCCTTCGGCCTCTTTATCAGTGCCAAAATACCCGGGTAAGAAGGGCAATTAAACGATTTTCCTCTTTATTCTTGGAAGGTTTGGCCACTGATTTTTCCTGGGGTAAATCAATTGCAACATAAATAACATTTTCAGATGCCTTTTCCATTCCCCGGGCTAGAGCTATTTTTTCTATTTCAGTGCTATTATCAATTGAAGCTACTTCCATTTTTAAAGCATCATTTTGTATCTTAAGGGCGTTTACTTCATTTTTAAGCTTACTAATCTCATAACCAAGAGAAGCCCGGTAGGCAAAAACCGTGGCAAAAGAAACTCCGGCCAAAAAGAGAAACAGGGAAACTACTGCCCACACTTTTAACCCAAGGACAAATTCCTTTTTAGGCTTTTTCTTTGTTTTTGGTTGTTCTAAAATTACCGGTTTTTCTTTTGCCAATACCAACTTATTCACGCTCCTTTAATTTTATGCAAAAGATAGTTTTTCTGCCGCTCTAAGCTTTGCACTATGAGACCTACGATTTTTTTCAACTTCCTGCGGACCCGGAATTATAGGTTTTTTGGTAATAATTTTAAGCCTTGGCTTTTTACCACAAACACATACCGGGAAATCCTTAGGACAAACGCAAGGGTTTTCTTCTCGCCGGAAAAATTTTTTGACTAACCGATCCTCTAAGGAATGAAAGGTTATTACTACAATCCGGCCTCCGGGCTTTAAGAGTTCTACCGCTCCCACCAAACCCTCTTCTAAACTTCCAAGTTCATCATTTACTTCAATTCTAAGAGCCTGAAAAACCCTTTTGGCAGGGTGTTTTTCCCGCCGGGCTTTGGCCGGTACAGCACGGATTATCTCTTCAGCAAGTTCTAAGGTAGTAGTAAAAGGTTTTTTCTCCCGGCGCTTAACTATAGCCCGGGCAATTTGCGGGGCATACCTTTCTTCCCCATATTCGTAAAAAATACTAATAAGCTCTTTTTCAGAATAAGTGTTTACCACATCTGCTGCCGTCTTTGGGTTTTTAGAGTCCATGCGCATATCAAGGGGGCCATCTTGGTTGTAACTAAATCCTTTTTCCGGATTATCAAGCTGAAAAGATGAAACTCCCAGATCCATTAATACTCCATCTACAGCATCTATGCCCAGTTGGTAAACTACTTTTCTAATCTGCCGAAAATTACCTTTTAGCGCAATAAATCTATCACCAAAAGAAGTTAAGCGCTTTAAAGCATAGGCTAAAGCATCATCATCTTGATCCAAACCAATTACCCGGCAATTGGCCCGCTTTAAGATTTCCTCGCTGTGACCGCCACCGCCTAAAGTAGCATCCACATAGATGCCACCATCTTTTATCTTTAAAAGGTCAATTGTTTCATAAAGCAACACCGGCACATGGGAAAACTCCATATTAAATCCCTCTAAATTAAAAAGTTAACCATTTTTTCGGCAATTTCTTCATAAGCTGCCTGAGCACCGTTGCAGTAATTAATCCAAAGTTCCTGGCTCCAGATTTCAACCCGGGTGCCAACACCAACTATGACTACCTCTTTATCAATTTTGGCATATTCTCTTAAATGGTTGGGAAGTAAAACCCGGCCTTGTTTATCCTGTTCACACTCAGCAGCCCCGGCAAAAAATAGCCGCACAAACGCCCGAGCATCTTGGTTGGTAAAGGGAAGCGCCTTTATCTTCTCCTCAATAAGCTTCCATTCTTTTTGGGGGAAAACAAAAAGGCAATGGTCCAAGCCTTTGGTGACAATAAATCTCTCTCCCAGCTCCTCCCGAAAGCGTGCTGGAATAAAAACTCTACCTTTAGCATCCACAGTATGGGAATACTCCCCCATAAACATCGGCTTCCCCACCTTAACCAAAAACACACCACTTTAAACCACTTTACTCCACTATTCTTTTCTACAAAGGTGGAAAAATTCCTGCTAAAAAGTGTGATTTTTAGCACAGAAATTTTTTCCAAAAAAATAGCCGCCTCTTTACAGGCGGCTTTCGGGAGGAAGGTAAATTATTTAGCATTGGGTAAAAATTTATAAGTTTTAATCATAAATGTCAGGATGATAATTACTAGGGCAAAAGGAAGAAGAGCTACTGCTATTTCCACCGGAGAAGGGGCGTAATGCCAAAAGCTGGCAAACACCGCAGCCCCTTTCTTATAAACCCCAATAGCAATTGGGTAATTGACCATTTCTGCCTCCGTATCCGGTAAGGTGAAATTAAGCGGAAATACATTATACGAAGCTGGCATTAAAAGGAAACGGTGGGCAAACACCCCGATAAATAAAAGGATGCTTCCAGTAATTAGGCCGTTGTAGGACTCCCTGCCCTTTTTGGTAAGGAAATAAATCATAACAAAAGCAGGTAACGCTACTTCTAAAAGGTGAATTAAACCATACTTTTTAAATACCAGCGCCAGAGGGTTTAGCTCTTCAGGCACTCCCCACCACCAGCGCACTAAAAAATCAATATACATGAAGAAAAAGTGAACAATTAAGGAACCGGCAATAATAAAGGCAAAGCTTTTAAACGCTCCCTTATACTGCACAAACCGCTCTTTTCCTACAACTAATAAAGAGATAAGCATCACCAGGGCTGTACCCGAAGCGGTAGCCACCGCGATAAAATCCGGCGGCAGCACAGCAGTATGCCACCAATCCCGGGAAGCTTGCGTCGCAAAGATAAGGGCAGTAACGGTATGAATCAAAATTGCAAAGGGAAGTCCAATTAAGGATACCCTTTTAGACCAAAGCCGGGAAATAGCTTCTACCTGTTCCTGACTTAAATTTTTGGTCCAACCGTTTAAAAAGCCCCGGTTTTCCTTTTTCCATTCCGGCAAAAGCTGAAAATAGACACTTAAAAAGGTTAGAATTAAGTAACAAGAAATTACGATAACATCCCACACCAGGGGTGAGCGAAAATTAGGATGTACGAGCATGTTATAAATTCGCTCCGGTCGACCAATATCGGGTAAGATTATAGCACCAGCGCCTACAATACTGGCAAAAGCCGAAAGGGAAGCAATCCGTGTGAAAGGTTTTAACTGTTCGATACCAAAAAGATAAATTGATGATGACACAATTAAACCACCGGCAGCTATACCCACAAAAAAAGCAAAGGTAGCGATATAAAGTCCCCAACTAAAAGGGTTACGTAAGTTGGTGACTACCAGGCCCTGACTTAATTGATAGCCCCAGGCAGTAATACTAATAAGAAAAAGCAGGACACCAATCAATAATAATTGATTTAACTTTTTCATTTTCCTGCCTCCTTTTAACGTTTTCCCTTGGTTGGTGCCAGATAAAAGACTTTAGGCTTGGTTCCCAAATTTTCTTTTAACTGTGCAACCTGTCTTTCATGCACTAATTTACTAATTTCCGAATCTTTGTCATCTAGGTCACCAAAAATTCTAGCTTTTGCGGGACAAGCCTGCACACAGGCCGGGAGTTCCCCTTTATCGGTATACTGGACGCAAAAGGTGCACTTTTCTACTATCCCTTTAGGGCGGTTTTGGGTATAAACCAGTCGGTCATCCTTGTCCCGGTGGTCAAAAGGATAACCATAGCTGTAGCCTTTCATGTATCCCACCCGCTCCTTGGCCTTTTTCGGGTCCTCCCAGTTAAACTGGCGAACACCATAGGGACAGGCAGTCATGCAGTAACGGCAGCCAATACACCGTTCATAATCCACCAGCACCCGTCCCTTGTCGTCGGTATAAGTAGCCCCTACAGGGCATACTTTCACACAGGGTGCATTTTCACACATCTGGCAGGATACCGGTAAAAAATACATCTGGAGGTGTCCGTCTTTCTCTACCGCCGTTTGGTGTTCCTCACTTCCCGGAGTAAACACCCGGTTCCACCAGGTTCCGGGTGGCTGGGAATTATGTTCTTTACAAATTACCGCACAGGTCCGGCAACCAATGCATCTATCAAGGTCTATAACCATGCCGTAGCGCATTAAATTTCACCCGCCTTTCTCACATCACACAGGCATTCATTCCAGGCCGTATTGGGACTCCATACCCCGGGTACAAAATACACCTCGTGAGTCGGTTTAATAAATGGATAGGTTAAGGAGTTGTAGGAGGTTTCCTTTAAATACCGGCTCCACCAACCCTGCTCAAACACTATGACTTTTTCGCCAATACCCGGATCTAAAACCGCATACCCTTTAACTTTACCCCGATTATTATAGACCTCCACCAAATCTCCCTCTTTAATTCCTTTTGCTTCGGCATCTTTTGGGTTTAGAAAAACCTTGGGCTTGTTATTGTGTAGTTCCTCCATCCAAATATTATTGGAATGGGTAGAGTGAACCCGATACAGCGAGTTCCTAGTGATAAAGGCAAATTGGTATTTACCTTTGCTACTTGGATCCAAAGCATATTCGCTTTCTTCAAAGGGCGGCTTATAGACCGGTAGCTGTTCGCCAAGTTTTAAGAAAATATCTTCCTCCTTATAAAACTCAATCCGCCCGCTTTTAACAAATTGGGCTGTTTTTTCAATGGGTGTTGGCAGACTTTCCGGTGGAAAAGGTTTTTTCTCCACAATTTGTTCGTAAAACATTATTTGCCGATTTCCCGGAGTGCCAAGCTTTAACCGCACCGGACCTTTTTTTAGTTGCTCCAAGGTAATACCTTCTACCATTGGACCGCCGGTGGCTAACATTAGTTCAATGGCCTTTTCCGCCGCTTTATCGGGAGCAAGGCCGGGGAAAAAGTGTTTTTCAAATTCCGGATTGATTCTTTTAGCCAACTCTCTAAAAATCCAGAGTTCCGGCTTACAATTATATAGTGGTTCTATTGCCGGTTGCTGAAGCTGAAGGTAAGGGTGCACCGGCGTTGCCGTAAGTTCGGTTTTTTCATACCAGGTAACACCCGGTAATACCACATCGCTCCACTGACAGCTGGTGGAGTTTTGAAAATCAATAGACACCACGAACTCTAACTCACCCTTTTCCACCATTTCCCGCAGGCGATTGGCCATGTTGTGCTGGTCAAAGGGGTTATGCCAGCCAAAGATTAAAGCCTTAATTCCATTTTTGGGTCTGGGTGCTACCATATTTTCCGTAGGCCCGTGCAATATATAAAGCCAGGGATACCATTTCGCCTTTTTCCCTTCCGGGAACCACCATTTATTTACTTTAAGCCGTACCCGGTACTGTCCGGCATAGGTGGAAATCCCAGCTCCCGGTTTTCCGAGATTACCGGTAAGCACCACAATTAACGCTAAAGCCCGGCCTTTTAAATCGCCGTGGTACCACTGGTAATTGCTCGCACCATAAATAATGTGTAGCGGTTTAATGGTTGCCATTTCCCGGGCTATTTTTACTATATCCTCTGCCTTTACGCCGGTTTCCCGCTCTACAAATTCCGGCGTATAAACTTTGAGGCTTTCTTTTAAAAGCTGAAATACGGGCTTTACCTTGACAGTCTGACCATTTTTTAAGTTAACGGTATATTCTCCCTCCAGCGCTACATCTAAGGGCATTTCCAGTTTTTCCGGATTTACCGCTAAAAACTTGCCGTTGTAGGCTACAAAAACTTCCCGGTAAGGAGGCACATTGGTTGGCAGGTCAAGTCCAGCTACTTCCGCTGCCTTTAAGCGTTTTCCGTTATCCAGACGTACTAAGAGCGGTAAGTCGGTATAAGTTTTAACAAACTGTTCATCAAAAAGTCGTTCTTCAATGATTATCCGAGCAATACCTAAAGCTAAGGCTGCATCGCTTGATACTTTTATCCGGTAAAATTCATCGGCTTTAGCTGCCGTTGGCGAGTAGTTGGGGTCAAATACCACTACTTTTCCGCCCCGTTTTTTCGACTCCAAGAGTAAATCCGAGTCAATCAGCCTGGTCACCATAACGTTGGAACCTAATATAGCGGTATAACGAGAATTAGTCCACTCTAAAGGCTCTAACTCTTCGGTCTGGACACCGAAAGTTTGAGGCCAGAACATCGGTAAATCCCCATTTAAGTCATAAGCATGGTGCAAGGTCCAGCCTGCAAGCGTTGCCAGTGCTACCATGGCTCCTTTGTGGACGTAGCCAGTACCCCCTACTTGAAAGCTAACACCTATTGATTCAGGACCGTACTTTTCCGCAATTTCCTTAAGTCTTTGAGCAGTGTAATCAAGGGCTTCCTCCCAGGAAACATCTCTAAATTTTCCTTTTAATCCCCTGCCTCCTTCTTTAATTCTGGGACCTTTTAGCCGGTCAGGGCCATATATTAAATTAATGAACGAAATCCCCCGTAAACACCCTCTGGGATTGTATTCCGGGTCTGGATAATCGTTGGTGGGAAATAATGCTTTAATTTGTCCATCCACCACCATTGCTTTAATACCACAAGCACTGGTGCAATTGGGCGAACAAGTAGTACGAATGAATTTTACTTCCCGGGCAGGGCTATTGGCCAAAGCCTTTTTTACCAAAACCCTTCCGCCTCCGACACCCAAAAGAGCACCGGCTGCAGCCGTACCTTTTAAAAACTGACGCCGGGTAAGCTTTACTTTGTACTTCACCTAAACCACCTCGTTTTAACATTCTAATAATTTTTTTCATTGTACCCTTAATTTCTTACAAATTTCTTACACGGAAGAAGGCTTTTTTGAAAAAACTTTTTACCACTCTTAACTTCAAGTTTTTTTACTAAAGCCGCTATTAAAAGTAATAAAATTGCGCCAATTGCTACCGGAGTTAAGATAAATTCCCAATTAGGGTTGTTATAAACAGCCATAAAAGCCGTAGCGCCTCCCGGAGGATGCAAGGACTTAAAATGAATCATAGCCCCAATTGCCAAAGTAACTCCCAAAGCAATACTCCACCAGGTACTACCTGCTAAATGGGCAATAAGCACACCAACAGTAGCCGAAATTATATGCCCTCCCAAAACGCTTTTAGGTCTGGCAAAGGGACTTTCCCAGGCGCCAAAAAGGATTACCGCCGAAGCTCCCAGCGATGGCAAGAGTAACGGTAAATTATAAGTGTACGCTAAAAAAGTAATCACACCAATGCTTAAAAAACTTCCTTTTTCTTAGTTTTTCTTTTCTTATCCCCATTGATTTCTGGCACTCCCCCTTTAAATTGTAGTTTAAATCACGAAATACAAAATTTCTGTGTTTTAAATCACAAAAAAACCGCCCAATTTACGGGCGGCTTAAAGGAATTTCCCGGGCTTTTCGGTTTTCAAAAATTGTAAGGTTTTTTACACCAATTTCCTCTAACATCTGGTAAATTTCCGGAAATTTGTAGGCAAGATGCTCCGGCTTATGGGCGTCGGAGCCGGTAGTAAGAGGGATTTTTTCCCTTACCGCTTCCTCAATGATAATTTTACTTGGATATTGCTCCTTGGCCGGATACCGAAAACCAGCGGTGTTTATTTCCATAACCATCCCGGAATTTTTTAATTCCAGGAGAACCTCTTTAATATGGGGCTCAATAAGCTCAAAGTTAATTAGGCCAAATTTTTTTATTAAATCCAAGTGGCCTATAATATTAAAAATTCCCGCTCTAACTACTTTTTTTACTAAAGAAAAATATTTCGCTGTCAGCTCTTTTAGATCCATACCTCGGTAGTTTGCGATTTCAGTGGGAGAGTCAAAAGGCCAGTTGTCTATAAAGTGAACCGAGCCAATTAGATAATCTACCGGTAAACCCCTCAAAACTTTTTTGAGCTCTGCTTCACATTCAGGAAAATAATCCACTTCAAGCCCAATTTTTAAAAAAGGATAGGTTTCTTTTAATCTATCAAGCCTCGTTAAGTAATGAGGCCAATTAATAACATCCATAGAATATCCTGGAAAATCTTTTCCATATAAGGCCATGGGAAAATGTTCACTAAATCCCAATTCCCTAATTCCCTTTTCTTGGGCTTTTTGTAAATAATCTTCAAACTCTCCTTCCCCATGGCCAGAATATACCGAGTGAACATGTAAATCAATCATGGGTAACTTCCTTTCTAAAATCCCGTAAAAGACTATAAATTTTCTCCGCTTGCTCCGGAGGTAAAAGGCCGGTACCACAAGCAGGAGTTAGCATAAGCATAGAGTCATTGGTAACTACACCCATTTCCCTTAATAAATTAACTTTTTTCTCAAAATCAGCGTAAAGGTCTTCTAAACTATAATTTTCAATTTCCGGGCCGGTAGGAATAATCCCTAAAGCTAAAATTCCTCCGGCGCTTAGTAAACTCTTAACTTCTTCCTTATACGGAAAGAGGGAATCTAAGTAGTTAGCCGCATCCACCGAAATAACTTTAGCCCCTGCTTCAGTTACAATTGACCAATCGATGCCTGCGCAAGAGTGTACTCCCGGTACTCCTCCCTCTTCTAAAATAGCAGCGATGATTTCCTTTAGTACTCCCACGACCTCTTCCCGTTTTAAAGTAAGATGAGTAAAACTCCCATAATTGGCAATGGCTGGGTCATCAACAAACAAATAAACCATACGCCCGGTAGTTTTTAAAAAGTTTACCTGCCAGCGGGCAGACATAACTAAGGTTTTAACCACCGCTTCCCGAATCTCAGGGTCGTAAAAGGCTGGAATCTTATTTTCATCGGTAAGGGTAAGTAAGATGCTTAGAGGTCCAGCCATCTGTCCTTTTACTGCAAGAGCAGCAGAAAAAGATTCATTAAATTTTTCTACCAAGTAATAAAGCCCTTCCCCACTTTCCCGGGGCATGGCAAAAAAAGCATAATCCCTTTTTTCAAGAGCTTCAAAATACTTTTCATAAAAGAAAGTTAATTTTTCGGGAAAGGTTTCATCTTTTTTAAAAATTCCTTTATTTCCCTCTACTTGCAGTAACCCCACTTCCGTTAACGGCCGTAAAAACTGGAAGACAAAATGCTCCGCTATACCCCTTTGGGGCATCTGGGGCCAATGGGGTATTTGGGGTAAAGCTTTTTTGATAATTTCTAAATTTTTTTTAACATCTACCAGTGGCATGCTCCCAATCCCTGTTTTTAAAATTTCCTTCATCGTCCTTGCCTCCTCATCAATTACTTTTTTTATTTCGAAAATATTTGAACCAGTGGTTTATAGGAAATAGCTTCTAAAAAGTTTGCATACTCCTCTTTGGTAATTTCCCCGGGATTTTTCATAAAATAAGCACAAGCCAGTGCTTCTAAAAGATTAGCACCCGGGCTTATTCCCCGAAAATCTCCACCAGAGCCTACCACCCCAAAAGCCCCTTTACCTTTTAAGAAAAGTATATCCTCTTCCCTTAAGGTAGTAGTGATAATCACTTTTCCTGTTAAATCCGGACAATAGCGTCGCAGGAAATGAAAATCTCCCGCCACCACCTGACACCGGGCAAAAATTTTAGAATAGCGTGGGATATTTTTTTCTTGCTTTACTCCTAAAGGATAAAGAAATTTAATTGGTATTCTTCTCAATAACGGTAAGGTTAAAATTCCTGCTAAAGTAAAAAGTTTTTGTCGGGAAAAAAAAAGTGGTAGCTTTAAGGCAAAAGCAGCATCACCTATGAAAACTTTTTGAGCACCAGCATTAATTAATCCCTCATATAGCCAGGGCCTGTCCAAATAAGAGGTAAGAAGAGCAGTAAAATTTGGGGGAAATAAGTTAAGTTTTTGGGTAAGATTTACTGCCCTTAAATCTAGTACAGGTTTAATAAAACCCCCATCCGCTATGGGCCGTAAAATTTCCTTTTTTATTTTTTGTCCATCTACGAGCGGATACTTTTTCTTTCCTAAATGATAATAAAAATTTATTCCTCCAATTCCCGCTACATCATACTCCTCATCCTTTAATAACTTAATTGCCCGGGCTATATCCCCGTCAGTACCAATTCTTTTAATAAAAAAAGTAGTACTATTTACTTTCAAAGTAAAAGTAAAATCTCGGCGTGAGCTTCCAAGGCTTACCCCAAGGATTTTTTTATTACTTATAAGACTACCTCCATTTCCCGGTCAAGGTAAACTCCCTCAAAACTTATTTTTAAGCGGTAAGCTTTTACCTTAACTCCAGCAACCGCCGCTTTCTTTAACGCCAAAGCAAACCGGGGGTCACATTTATAATTAGGTTTAAAGACCACTGCATCATCCCGGCAAATTAAAAAAATCACCGCCGCGAGGTGCTCGGAAGATAAAGCTTTTAATTCCTCCAAATGTTTAACACCTCGAATAGTTGGAGCATCCGGAAACAAAGCATCCTTCCCTTCTACTAAGGTAACTGACTTTACTTCAATAAAACCGGTTGTGTTCTCTATCTGAACTTTAAAATCAAAGCGGGATTGCCCCTTCCTTTGCTCCGCCACTACCCGGTCAATCTTTTGCCCAAAAGGTTTGATGATGCCTTCCTCCAACAGGTTTTTGGCGATCTTATTGGGAAGAAGGCTATCTACTAAAACCAGGGAATCGGGCATCTTAGCCAAGACAAGGTCATACTGGTATTTTCGTCCTGAAGTTTTTCCTTCCCTTAAATAAACTTCCCGGCCACTGGTTAAAATTTCTTGAAGACGTCCGGAATTGGGGATATGCACTAAGATTTTTTTACCTTCTAAGAACACTTCCCCGACAAAGCGGTTTAATTTTTGGTTAAAAACCGCAGGAATTGGAGTAAAATCAAACTTCATTTAAAACCTCTTTTCTAAGAGACAATTTCAGCGATTTTGGCAAGACTATTATAAGCCTCTTCTTCTCCTCGGCGAATGGCCCAGGGTATTAAATCAAAATCATTCCAGCCCATACCAGAAACTTGGGGTCTTAATACCAGCTTAGCAAATTGCTCCACATCTTTTTCAGTATTGGAGTTCATAATGATCTCCATTGAACTTCCCAGGACATCAACAATGTTTTTAATATGGTACTTATTTCCCTCCGGTTTTGTCAAGGCTACTCCAATAATTTTTTCGTAGCCTAAATTTGCTAAAATCCTTACCGGTACATTTTCCACAATGCCACCATCGGCCAATAAGTATTTATTAAACTTTACCGGGGTAAAAATTCCCGGAACTGCCGAAGTTGCTTCCAGGGCAGTAAGTACCGCTGCATCCTGGACAGGAATATAATCATTAACCCCCCGCAATAATTCCCGCTGATAATTACCAAAAACTATTCTTTTTCCGGAATAAAGGTCCACACTGATAATTGCAATTTCTTCTTTCAATTGTTTCATAGACATAGGACCTAATATTTCCAAAACTTTTTTCAAAAGTCCAGCAGGTTTAAAAACTCCCAGAGGAAATTTTAACATATTTTTTTTATACCCAAGAAGCTTTAATAAATTATAACTTATGATCGAAATGCCCACTCCAACGGTAAATAAACAATTATAAAGGTCTTTGGGTTTTATTTTAACAGCAAGTTCCTCCATATCTCTGGGAGATAATCCAGCTCCATATAAAAGGGCAATTATCCCACCAGCGCTGGTGCCTGAAACCAGAGAAGGTTTTAGCCCTTCTCTTTCGAGGACTTTTAGTACTCCAATATGGGT